>DLVS01000858.1 GCA_003445095.1 Verrucomicrobiales bacterium | reverse complement strand
AATTTAGTCAGCCCGCCGGAGCCCGCGATTGGCGCGATCACTTCGAGATGTCCCTCATCGGTATTAATCTGCTGAAGGCCGGAAAGGATCCAAGTCCGCGCTATATACGCCGGTTTCGCGGGCAAAGCATTGATATTTAGGGTCCACGAATCCGCGCCCCACAACACCGCCAGGCCGCCCGTGGCGGGACCAAGGTCCGGGGTGATGACTTGCGTATAGCCGATGCTGGTATCGAGGTACTGTAGGGTCCAACTCGTGGGAACGCTCGCGAGGGTGACAGTCTGGGGATTGCTGCTCGGAACATTCGGTACGGGGAAAAAAGAAGCCGGATACGCGTTGTTGATCGTAACGATCTGCGCGGCTGGGTTGGCGGCGAGCAGGGTTAAAACGTGTCCACCATTGTTGATGTAGTTGGTTGTTTGACCCGAGGGTGATGCATAATACCAGCCAACACTAAAATTCACGACGCTTTGATTGAAGTTGTTCGTCGCCAGCCAGTGGACGTCCGGATTCGGTGTGAAAACGCGAGTCACCTGCGCGGGGCTAATCCCGCGAGCGCTCAGGTAGGTCATAAAACCGTTGTAATATCCGTTTTCATCGGTGCCGCCGGCCGGTGTTGTTCCCATCAAGCCGCCGAGGACTCGGTCAAGATTGGCAGCGTCGGCGAGGTTGGTGGAGGCCAGTTGCGTGAATCCATTCCGCGCCAGCCAGTAAAGGGACATGGTGGCCGATGTCGGTGCGCAAAACGACTCACCGTTCCCGGGCAGATATTTTCCATACGGTCCGAAATCGGTTTGGATCAGCGATGGGGTATCGGTGACCTTGTCCGTCCACTGACCTTGGGTCGAGTCCGCCGTCGCTAACAGGAGCAGCAGGAGTAGGAAGTATGTCGACGCTGGGCTAGCTCTCATCATTTGAGTATCAGATTTTGCTCGCACCAAAGTCAAGCTGCGGGCGGCTCAGACGAATGTCACTAATGTCATTAGGGTGTTCAGCTGTCCTTCGCCCAAGCCGGAAGGCTCGGCCTACGGCTTCAACCGGGTATGCTGACAGCCTACTGGCCCGTCCCCTCCGTTGTGGTCTGCGCCTAACGGCACGGAGGTCGTCGAGGCCCTGAGGGGTCAGGACTCTTTCTGAGTTGGGTGCCTCGCCGCCTCGGGCGTGATGGAAGCTGCTCTCTTGCTCTCCTGAGAAGTCCGGCTCCGCGGGAACACTCATCTATTGAAACCCCATAACCGGCCAACCTCACGCCACCATTCGGGCGGCTGACGCAAGACGTCTTCGTGATCGGCTCCGGGAATTTGCCACAACTCTTTGGGACCCGAGTAACTTTCGTAAAGAGCACGTCCGAGTGGAGCGGGAATGATCTGATCGTTTTCGGCAATGAGGATCCCCACCGGGCCGGAGTAGGCGGCCAGCCAATCTTGGGCCGGATACGGATCCCGCAACAGCCAACGAACCGGCAGCCACGGGTAGTGAGTTGACGCGACTGCGCTGAGGCGGTTGTACGGCACCAGGAATTGGACGCCCGCGACTCGGGAGCCCAGTCGACCCCCCAGATATGCAATTGGACCAGTACCCAACGATTCACCGACCAGGAAGAGTCGAGGATGCCCCTTGAGCAAATCCACGGCCTCGTCGGCCGCCGCTAAAATTGTCGCCTGGGATGGCTTACCAGGCCGGTCGGCATAGCCCGGATATTCGAGAATGAACACATCCAGCGGCAGCGCTTCCTGCAAGGGGTCGGCCAAGTATTCGCGACCAACCGCGGTGCCGGCGTTCCCGTGGAGAATCAAAACTGCGCCGGCGGCCGGTTGTTTTGGGCTCGGTCGGTACCAGCCGATTCGTTGGCCGCTAGCATTCGTCCAAGCCTGCATTTGGATTCCAGCCGCGAGATCTGCCAACTCAGTGGAGGACGCCCGCGTTGGCCGGTAGATGAGTGATCGCTGGAAGGCAGTCACCAACAAAACCACACCGACATAGGCCAGGGCCAGGAGTGCCAGAATTCGCAGCAGACTTAACATAACCCGCCGCGGAAGTGTTCTCGAAGCCATCGCGGGCTCCATTCCGAGATTACGTGGTCGTCTCCGCGGGATTCACGGGAGCGCTCCCTTTAAGTCGGCGCAACGCTTCCAAAGCGGCGGCACTCTCCGCGAGCTTCTTGCTCGATCCCAGCCCCCGAGCGAGCTCGACGCCCCCATGGAACACCGCACATTCGAACTGCCGGACGTGGTCTGGTCCGCTAACCGAGACCTGCTCGTAGTGCGGCGGCTCCGGAGATTTCGCTTGGAGAAATTCCTGCAACTCTCCCTTCGGGTTGGTGAGATTGGGCAGTTCGATCAGCTCCCCGAATTCATCCCGGAAGAGCCGGATGATGAGTGCGCCCGTCGTTTCGTAACCCGCGTCGAGGAATACGGCACCGATGACCGCTTCGAAGGCGTCGGCCAAGGTCGAACTGCGGACCCGCCCGCCCGTGGTCTCCTCGCCACGACTGAGAATCAAATATTCACCCAGTTTGAGCCGCCGTCCCTGCGCGGCCAGCGAGATGCGATTAACCATTTGAGCCCGCGCCTGGGTCAGCGGTCCTTCGCCGAACAACGGAAATTTGTGATATAGCTCCGCGGTGATCGCCAATTGGAGCACGGCATCCCCCAAGAATTCCAAACGCTGGTTGTGCTGCTGCAACGGCCCCACACCCGCTTCATGGGCGAGCGAAGGATGGGTTAGCGCAAGGACCAACAAACCGCGGTTTCGGAACTCGTATCCGAGCGCTTTTTCCAACTGGGCGGTGTTGACCACGGTCAGGCGACGGGAGCCAGGGTCGGGATGACGCTCGGGAGATTGAATGGCTCCTCGAGGGGTTCCGGTTCCACGATACCGTGCGCCAATAAGTCCGCCACCTGACGTTGAACGGCCTCCAATTGGTCGAGCTGAAGGTCGGGGTCGGCAATGGTGAAGACATCGCCCGTATGCGGTTGTTCGTAAACGAACAGGCGTCGGCCGTCTTCGTGCAACTGGGTCTTAATCTTCAGCAGGCGCTTGCGTTCCAGCATCACCGCCAGGATGTAACACGCCGCCGTGAACTGTTCGTCGCGCCGTTCGACCAATTGGCGCAAGAGCGATTCCGCGTCATCGCGGCGAATGGGCTCCGGCGGTTTGGCTGGCGGCGATTCGTACACTCCACGCCAGTGCGATACGAGGCTCGGTCGGGCCAGGATTTCCGGGCCATGCGATTGCCAGGCGCTAGCGCTCAGGTCTAAGCGGTCGAATCCGTGTTGTGGGTTCGTGAGCAAAACCGTGTAACACGGTTCGGCATCGGCAAAAGGGTGACCGGTAATGCCGCACACCGGGCTGCGCGACTGAATGTTCCATTCGTTCATGAAGCAAAAACTCGAACCGCAGTTTGGACTGCCGAAGTATTGGAGGGCGTGACACGACTGCAATCCAGTTTTGCCACAGTTTTGAGGCGGAGCCCTGCCAACGCTGCCACCCCCAGGGCGGTAGGCCCGTCAGGATGTCCACGGGCGCAGGGAATTGAAGCGGGCCGCGGCGGATCGCTGTCTGACCACGATCCACGGCCACTCAAGACCGTAAGTGGGTCAGCGGACGTCTTGCTCCAAGGGGGGATGGTTTCTAATGTGCCGGCCATGCAGTTGACCGCCGAACAGCAAACGAAGGCCCGCCAATGGCTGGCCGAGGGGATGAAGCTGTCCGATTTCCAGAAGCGCCTTGAATCGGAATTTGGACTCCGTCTGACGTACATGGATGTCCGCCTTCTCGTCACGGACCTCCAAGTCTTGCCCAAGGATCCCGAACGCCCGCCGACTCCTCCACCGACGGAAGCTGTGGCGGCGGCGACAGCCGCCTCGCCTGACGCGACACCGGCCGCCGGTGGGCTCGGTGGTGTTCGGGTATCGGTAGACACAGTCACGCGGCCGGGGGCGATGGTCAGCGGCAAGGTTACTTTCAGCGACGGGCAAAAGGCCACGTGGCTGGTGGACCAATACGGTCGACCGGGACTGATGCCTGAGACCAAGGGTTATCGCCCCAGTGCGACCGACATGCAGGACTTCCAAATGGCGCTCGAACAAGAGTTGGTGAAACTCGGGATGTGAGGCCCTGCCTCACCGCGATAACGCCACCAAATAGCGCTGCAGCCGATCGGCCTCTTCGCGTTGTTTCCGCTCTTTGTGAATCAAATGCAGATTCGCAATCATTCGCTGCAAGGTCCGACGATTACTGACGGGAGTCAGGTGCCGTTCGTCATATTCCACCGCCAAGTCCAAAAGCCGTTTCCGACAATCCAATCGGCTGAGCAATTGGCCACGGTGAAACGGATCAATGTAAATCTCCTCGGTCGCGGTTTGATACCGGCAAATGAAATGCCCCGGCATCCCGATTCCCACCAACGGCAGATTCAGCCGGCGTCCCAGAAACAGGTAAAGCGCGCACAAGGAAATCGGAATTCCCAGCCGGCGGTCCATGACGCGGTTCAAATAGCTGTTGGCGGGGTCGAAGTAATTGTCCGAATTGCCTGAAAAATTGAGGCGTTCAAACAAAACCTCATTCAGGGCGGCCACCGCGGACCCAGGACCGGGGCTGGAGGACAGTCGAGCGCGGACGATTCCGGCCCAGTCATCTAACTGTGCCCGAAAGGCCGCGACGTTGGTTTCGGGATACGTCGTCAGTGTGAAGCGCCAGACGCCTTCTTCGAGCTCGAAGTGTTCTCCTTGGGATAACACAAACGCCAGAAACTCGGAATCATAGCGGTTCGCGGCGCGTTCGTTGAGGAGTTCGCGAACCCGTCTGCGAATCGCGGGCTCTGGATGCAATCGGTTCTGGTGGAGAAACTCATACACCGACTCCCCGGCCGCTAACATTCGGGCACGGACAGTGCGATAAATCACGGGATCATCGTCGCCGAGCAACGTCAGCATCGCTCGGAGTTGAGACTCCGTGAACGTCTCGGAACTGGACGATCGCGAGCTCGCACTCACGTGGAGACGTTACTGGGACGGCCAACAATTGGCTATCTCAAGTTACAAGGAGAACGGGGAGGCCGGCGAGCGGGCATAGTCGCCGAAGGAACGAGGCGCACGCTGGTTCCCAACGGCCAAGACTTCGAATCCGCTGGGGAGTACCCGAGCGAGGCCAAGCCAGCGCGTCTTCCCGTCCGCGACCGACTCAGGCAAGCACACTCTTCACGACTTCTCCGTGAACATCGGTGAGGCGAAAGCGGCGGCCCTGAAATCGGAAGGTCAACTGTTGGTGATCGATTCCCAACAGGTGCAAGAGGGTGGCGTGGAAGTCATGCACGTGAACCGGATTCTCCACGACGCTATAGCCGAACTCATCGGTCGCCCCATATACCGTCCCCGGCTTGGCGCCGCCGCCCGCCATCCACACGGAAAAGCAGCGCGGGTGGTGGTCCCGGCCATAGTCGGTGGTCGTGAGCTTGCCCTGAGAATAATTGGTGCGGCCAAACTCGCCTCCCCAAACAACGAGGGTCTCGTCCAGGAGACCGCGTTGCTTCAAATCCTCGAGCAGCGCAGCGCACGGCTGATCAGTCTCTTTGCATTGCTGCTTGATGCCGTTGGGGAGGCCGCCGTGCTGGTCCCAGCCCTGATGGTAAAGTTGGACAAACTTAACACCTCGCTCGGCGAGGCGTCGCGCCAGAATGCAGTTTGCCGCAAACGTACCCGGCTTTTTCGCATCCGGTCCATACTTGGCCAACGTCGCCTCTGACTCATTCGAAAAATCCATCACGTCCGGAACGCTGGTCTGCATCCGATACGCCATTTCATATTGGGCGATTCGGGCATCGACTTCCGCGTCTCCTGACTGTTCAGCGGCGAACTGATGGAAATCCCGCAGCCGATCCAGCATTAGTCGGCGGCTCTCGGGCGACACCCCGTCGGGATTGTTGAGGTACAGCACGGGATCTTTGCCGGCGCGGAATTGAACGCCCTGGTGTTGCGACGGCAAAAAGCCACTACCCCAAAGTCGCGCGTACAGCGGTTGATCCACCTTCCCCCGGGTGATGAGCACCACGAACGCGGGCAGGTTTTCGTTGTCGCTTCCCAGTCCGTAGTGAACCCAGGATCCGAAGCTCGGCCGACCGCTGAGCTGCGAGCCCGTCTGCAAAAAAGTAATCGCCGGATCGTGGTTGATCGCTTCGGTGTACAAGGAGCGAACAATACACAGGTCATCAGTTACCCGGGCGGTATGCGGTAACAGTTCGCTGACCCAAGCGCCGGATTTTCCATGCTGAGCGAACTTGTAGATCGAACCCGCCAAGGGCAGTGAAGCTTGGTTACCGGACATGCCGGTGAGCCGTTGTCCCATCCGAACGGAGTCGGGTAACTGTTCGCCTTGGCGTTGGTTTAAGAGCGGCTTGTAATCGAACGTCTCCAATTGAGACGGACCGCCGGCCATGAACAGATAGATGACGCGTTTCGCTTTTCCCGCATGGTGCAACTGCCCCCCGAGGATCCCGGCGTCGGTCGCGTTACTCGCTCGAGCGAGCCCCGGATTCAACAAGTGTCCGAGTGCGATTCCTCCCAGCCCCATACCGAAACGGTTCAAGAATTGTCGCCGACTGAGATCGGTGGCTGGAAGATGCCCAGTGCAAAGAGAAGGTCCCATCTTAAGGCCGAAAAAGGTTGGTTAACGCGTCATTGCAGATTTGTCGTGAGTCAGACAAGTGCTGATCACTGACCGATTAAAGATCGATCCGTCGGTGGGCCGCGTCCATCGCCTTTTTGATTCCAATTACCTTCCTAGTGTGTGCCGCGCAACGCCTGCTCAGCGGCCCGCTCCAACCGGCGCACCTCGTTCTTCAATTGGGCCGCCACGCGGTGTTTGGTGAGATAGACGCGCGCCAGGGAAATCCTGAGGGTCCGGGCGACGTCTGCTGGCGGCCACGCCTTTATGACGTAGAGGTCGAAGATCTGGAACTGCCGCTCCTCAATCTTCGCGCGCACTCGCTCCAGGGCTTGGGTGACCAGGTTCTTCTCCCAGACCGCGTCCCATTCGGCGCCAAACTCCGGCGCCGCCGGATCCGCCAGGCGGTTCATCGTCCCGGTTCCCGTGCCCTCGTCTCCGCGTCCCGCCGACCAG
>DLVS01000821.1 GCA_003445095.1 Verrucomicrobiales bacterium | reverse complement strand
CGATGGCCTGGATCCGTGGCCGAAGGGGAGTTGGCCATCCATAGAGCAGTGCGCCGGCCGCTCACCAGCACAGCGGCCGCCAACTTCGGGAGGCACCACTGACGCTGGCTCGGCAAACTTTCCCTTGGCTTAGGCGCGGCCAGCCAGACTATCGTCGCAGCCGCCGCCAGCGGGTCACTCGGCTGGCCAACGATTATTACTTCCGATGCACGTTGTCTTACGCCTGATCGCCCGGTCGCTCTGCGCGGTCCTCGTTCTGTTTCTCTCCGGACAGGTCGCCGCCCAAGCGCCCGTGATCACTTCGGACCCGCAATCCCGCACCAATTCCGTGGGGACGCTGGCTTCGTTCACCACACTAGCGACCGGCGAGAATCCTTTGGTTTTTCGCTATTATTTCAACGGAACGGCGTTCACGACGGCGACGAACGGGCTGCTTGGTTTTGTGGTGTCTTCGATTCTGGATGCGGGTAACTACGTCTGCGTCGTTTCCAATGCGCTGGGAACAGCCACGTCGGCTCCCGCCGTGCTCACCGTAATCGGTCCTCCGGCCATCACGGTCCAGCCGACGAACCAATCGGCCTTCCTGGGTCAGACCGTTCAGTTCAGCGTTACCGCGGTAAGCACCTCTCCGGAGACGTACCAGTGGTTCTTTCGCAGCGCAGTGATGGATGGCGCCACTAACTCGCTGTTGGTTCTTCCCAACGTTTCCACCAACGAGGCGGGGACCTATCAGGTGCGCGTCACCAACACCAACGGCACCACGGCTAGTTTGTTTGCTTTGCTCACCATAAATCCGCTGCCTTCACCGTCTCTGCGCCTCGGCACGCTCACGAGCACAAATCGAATTCGGGTGCCCGTTTTGCTGACCGCGCACGGCACCGAAACAAATATCGGATTCTCCACCTCGTTCGATCCGCAGGCTTATACTAACGCTTCGTTCGAACCCGAATTGGCGGACTTAAGTCTCGACGAAGGGAGCCGAGTGCGCCCTGCCGCGCTCCCTTCGGATGCCGTCGTCACGGTTGACGACTCGCAAGTCGCGCTCGGACGGATTGGTATTGCGATTGCCTGGGAGACTGGCCGCCTGCCGCCCGGCGAGTCCGCCATTGGGCAGTTGCTCTTTGATTTGGTGGGCGATTTAGCCAACCCACTGGCGGGGCGTCTCGGTCTCACTAACACCCCCGTTCCGGCCGTATTCGAGCCGTCAATTGACGGCAATACGAACATCTTGCTGAACGTGATGGATCCTCAGTTTGTGGAGACAGCGATCCCAACGCTCAATCGCCAGACCGGCTTTCTCGAGCAGGAAATTGTTTATGGCAATCCCGGTAACACGCTGATCGAGAATTCGCGACTCACGGTCGCGAACCTCGGGAATGATTCGCTTACCAATTTGATCGAGCTGGCCAATTCGCAAGGAATTCTGATCCTGACCCAGGAACGCTATGTGGATCTTGGGGCGATTGCTCCAACGGAGCTTCGCGAGGCCCTCCTGCAATACTACGTAAGTGACCGAGTCACGATTCCCCATCCCACCTTCAACTTGTATGGCACACCGGCGGTTATTATTCGCCCGCCCAGTGGGAATGTGTTGAGTGGCGTCGTCACCCGGCGAACCAACAATCTGGTGTTGGTCGACTTTCCGACCAAAGCGGACCGCCGATATTATATTGAGTACGCTCCCAGTTTGGTAGGATTCACGAATGGAACCTTCAACACCTCGTTGCCACCAGTCCACGGCACGGGCAGCATGCGTCAGTGGTTGGATACCGGCCCCCCGCGTACGGACAGCCTGCCGGAAACGACCAATCGTTTCTATCGCGTGATCGAAGTGTTCTAAAGTCCCCGTCCCTTTTCACCTTTGAACGCCATGAATTTCGTCCGTTCTCTGCCTTCGTCGACCGCGCTCTTGACGGGCGCTGTGGTTGCCACCGCCAGCTTGTCGGCGCAAGAGTCTCCCTATGACCTCGAAAAATCCGGCTGGTACGTGCGCACTGGGGCCTACATTCAGTCTGGGTTGTCCCTCTCCGTGACCCGCGCCTTGCCGGTACCGGTAATCACTCCGGGAGTTTATGATGACGGCTTCGTTCAAGAGGATATTAGTCAAGGCGCGGCGGGATTGACTTGGAACTGGGGTTACTTGTCTGAGACTCAACTCGTTGATGGAACCGTGGAATTCCATCGGGTCGAGGGACTGGCCACCGTCCCGAGCCTAAGCGGATTTGGCGACGACATGTTGTATGGGCCAGAGATCCTGGTGGGCTTCGAGTTTTACCACTTCCAGATTAAGCGCCATGAGGCTCGGTTTGGATTCGAGCTCGGATTTCGATACGGCACCGCGTCGGGCAGCGCTCAAGGCACTGTGCAAAGTGATGTGACCCTCCGAACGGACCGATACGATCTTGGCGGAGTCGTGCCGCCGTTGCCTCCGTATGTAGGGTTCCCCGATCTGGCCGGCCCCTTGATTTCGTTAACGCCCCAGCCGCAGCCCACCCAATCCGCCATCGCCACCACGACCCTAGCCACGAGCATGCAGGCCGACTTTTATACGGCGCGGTTTGGTGCCTGGATGTCGGTGGTCTTGAACGAAAAATGGACCGTCGGAGTCAGCGCGGGGCTTACTTCGATTTATGCCGATGGCAACGCACAGTTCACGGAAACACGTCGGTTTGATAACGCGGCGTTTCAGCCGGTCACGCGAACCGCCAGCAACCACAACGGAGACTGGTTGCCCGGAGTCTATTTCCAGTTGCGCGCTTCCTACTGGTTTCGACCGTGGATTGGCGCCTATGTGACGGCTGAATGGGCCCATAACGGAGACATGGTTATCGATGGACTGGAGTATCAGGCGATGTTCGATTTCGGTTCGACCTATGGCGCCAGCGCGGGAGTTCAATTCTCGTTCTGAAGGCGGGCGTTCGCTCATGAACCCGCCTGGAACACCCACTCGCTCTGCGGGAGCAGACGGAGGCCGCGCTTCCGATTAGCCAGTCGGGCTTCATGACCTCGCTTCGTTCCTAATTTTGCCGGTCGTTGTTTTCCATGATCCGCCAGCTTGATATTTCTGAACTCGGGCATCGACTCGATCGCCGCGACTGCTCCGCCCGTGAGGCTCTGCAGGCGTGCTTCGAGCAAATCCATCGCGTAGAGGGCCAGATCAAGGCGTTTCTGAGCTACGACGGGCGCGATGCAGAGGCACAAGCAGACGCGGCTGACCGCGACCTGAAGGCCGGCATTTCGCGGGCGGAGAAACCCTTGCTTGGGATCCCGGTGGCACTCAAAGACGTGCTCTGTCATCGCGGCCAGCCGTGTGGTTGCGCTTCAAAGATTCTCCAAGGATTCGTTTCGCCGTACGACGCGACCGTAGTCGAGAAGCTCAAAGCCGCCGGGGCGGTCGTCTTCGGGCGCCTAAACATGGATGAGTTTGCGATGGGCAGCTCGACGGAAAATTCCGCCTACGGGCCGACGTTAAATCCGTGGGATACCACTCGAATTCCTGGTGGCTCTTCGGGCGGCGCCGCGGCGGCCGTGGCTGCTCACGAATGCTTTGCGAGCCTCGGGTCCGACACGGGCGGATCGATCCGGCAGCCGGCGGCACTTTGCGGAATCGTCGGACTCAAGCCCACGTACGGGTTGGTTTCACGTTATGGCCTCGTGGCCTTTGCGAGCTCGTTGGACCAGGTTGGGCCGTTCACCCGCACTGTAGCCGATTCCGCCACCCTGCTCGGAGTCATCGCGGGCCATGATCCTCGCGATTCAACCAGCGTGCCTCAGGTTGTGCCTGGTTACCCTTTGTCGCTTCAACGTGATTTACGCGGAGTGCGACTCGGGGTGGTGAAGGAGTTCAAGGTAGGCGGGCTTGCTCCGGAAGTGTCGGCGGCGACGGAGGTCGCGTTGAAACAACTGCAATCCCTGGGGGCTGAGCTTGAGGAAGTCTCCTTGCCGCATAGCGAGTATGCAGCCGCGACCTATTATATCATCGCGCCGGCGGAAGCGTCGGCCAACCTCGCCCGCTTCGACGGCATCCGTTATGGGCTTCGGGTGGATGGTCGGGATCCGGAGGAACTCAACTCGCGAACTCGCGGCGCCGGCTTCGGTCCTGAGGTTAAGCGGAGAATCATCCTGGGCACCTACGTACTGAGTTCTGGCTACTACGATGCGTTTTATCTCCGGGCGCAAAAGGTGAGGACTTTAATTCGAAATGATTTTTTGAAGGCCTTTGAGAAAGTGGACGCGATCGTGTCGCCGACCACTCCCACGGCTGCCTTCAAGCTTGGAGAGAAGTCGGGGGATCCGTTGCAAATGTATCTATCGGACATCTTCACGATTTCGTGCAATCTTGCAGGAAATTGCGGCATTAGCGTGCCGTGCGGATTTACCACCTCACCCAAACTGCCCATCGGTTTGCAAATCTTGGGCCGACCATTCGGAGAGGAAACGATCTTCCGAATTGCCAACGCGTTCGAACGAAGCACGGCATGGCACCGCGACCGACCGCCCCTGGCGTGAGGCCGCTGGCTGGTACGAGCGAGGCTTGAGGACGGAGCACCGTCGGGCGACTGAGGGCTCGGTGACCCAGGCGGCACCGCCCGGCTGGCCGAGGAATCTCCGCCTGATTTGGCCCGAATCCAGAATGGCGACTTTGCCAAATTGCGCCATCTTCTGGGCACAGCGGTTGCTCAGAATTCGATCCGATTTGTCGTGAAAACCAAGTCGTAGCATGCCGGCGATATCGCCCCAACTTCGTCGAGGTCCAGCGTTTACGCTTATCGAGCTGCTGGTCGTCGTGGCGATTATTGCGGTGCTCGCTGGTTTGTTGTTGCCCGGATTGGCCCGCGCCAAGCAGTCCTCACTCGGAACGGCCTGCCTCAATAACCTCCGTCAGCTTCAATTGGCCTCCCTGACCTACGCGGGTGACCACCAAGATCAGTTGCCGCCCAATAGCTACTCGTTCGTCGTTGGTGACACCAACACGCCCGCGATCACCAACTCCTCGTGGGCTCCCGGCGACGTCACCCGGGACACCACCAGCTCGAACCTGATGGCCAGCGTCCTTTTTCCCTATCTGCGCACGACCGCAATTTTTCGCTGCCCCGCGGACCGGACTTCGATCTTCAGTCTTGAGCGCGGCCACTTCATCCCGCGGACGCGGAGCTACAATCTGAATGTGTGGTTGAATTGTGAGCTCGCGTTCGGATCCGTCACTACGGTC
>DLVS01000025.1 GCA_003445095.1 Verrucomicrobiales bacterium | reverse complement strand
GCTCATCGTTTTGGAGGCTGTTGGTCGGGAGAGCCGGATCGAGCTTCAGAATTTAGAATCATTCGTGGGCAGCGGCCTCAACGCCAAGGCTGAAGGGACCTTGCTCACTCCTAAGCTGACAGAGGTCGAGGGGCCAATGACTCTGGCTGATGGGGGACACATTGACATGGCCAATCTTACACGGCTCAGAAATTCTTCTCTCAGCATTGATGACGCATCTGCCGACTTTCAATCACTGGTGACGATGGATTCTGTAAGTGTCACTGTCGCCTCCGATGGAAAAGCAACATTTCCACTAATCAGTGAACTGCAATCGCCGGGGCCCTATTCAGTTTCCGGCATCGGGAGCCTGTTGGCCTTCCCAATCTTGAGCGCCGTCTCGTCAACCAGTGGACGTTTCGAAGCCCGGGATTTTGGTGCGCTTGCCTTGGGAGACAACACTGAAGTTTTGAGAATACTCGGGGGCTCGATTACGCTCTCCGGAGATAGCAGACTCAGCACGAAAACCCTGATTCTGGGAACAAACGCTTCTTTTTCAGGTGGAGGAACACTGAATGGAAGCATTGAAGTCAAAGGCGTCATACGCGTGCCTAATCCTCGAGAGCCATTAGAAATAAACGGAGACTACACCCAGACAAGCGATAGCACCCTGGAACTGGCCATCTTGGCCACGCGGCCTTTGTCGGCGCCGCTGAGGATCCACGGAAACGCGACGTTTAATGGAAAGCTCGCGCAGACCCGGGTCGACAATTTTGTGGCTCAATCCGGGCAAATCTATCGGATTATCACGTATGGCAGTAGGTTGAGTTCGTTCCTAAGTTTTAATGTTCTCAATGCCGGCGAGGGGCTGCAGTTCGAGCCCGACTATGGTTCCGATAACCTGTCATTTCACGTCGGTACGCCCGGACCCTTCTTCGGAATTGACTATGTACTCGCAGCGGACAATCGCGAATTTGACGGTCAGGACATTGTCGTGGGAGCCGGAACGCTTGTCGTGGAAGGGATGCACCAATTTCGCACCTTGACGCTCCTGGGGGCCGTGACTTGCCCCGCATTTCAGCCCTCAGACGGAACTGGCGGCCGTCTCGATTTGGAGATTGAGCAGGATCTGACAATTCATGCGAGAGGTCGGCTCCATGCCGACGGCAAGGGTTTCCCAGAACGCTCTGGCCTCGGCGCGCCTCCACCGTCCAGCGAGCGTAGCGCCGGGGCAGGGCACGGTGGGTGGGGAGGTGTCTCAGCCCGTGGCGACTTGGGGGGACCACCCTACGGTTCCTTGGTCAATCCGGTCGAGATGGGGAGCGGCGGTGGCGCAGCGGACGCTATCGGGGGCGGAGTTGTCCGAGTCAAGGTGAGTGGAGTCCTGCACGTAAATGGGACTCTTTCGGCCGATGGCGGCGGGACGGTGGCCGGCGGATCTGGCGGAAGCGTCCTGATTGAAGCGAACTCATTGACCGGCTCGGGCTCCATTACGGCGAATGGCGGAAACTCTACCTCCGCTCACGGTAATGGCGCGGGTGGAGGCGGCCGAGTCGCGGTGATCGCTGCCAGTATAGAAGACTTCGATACCCGCAACATCAAAGCTGCCGCAGGGAAGTCCGACGTAGATTTCTGTGATGGCGAACCTGGGACAGTCTTCTTTTCGGTAGGCGGAAAGGAAAGCATCAATGCAACTGAACTCACTTTGGATGGAGAACCGTATCCAGGGAGCCTTGCGCCTAACTCCCAGCAGTACTTTATGGTCCGGGTCCCTGAGGGACAAACCATTCGGCTCCGTCTCAATCACGGTAGCGATGCCGCAGCCTCGGAGCTTTATGCAAGCTTTGATCATCCTCCTTCATTGAGCCAATCGGAGTTCGCCTCGGGCGAAACCGGAAAGCCAGACCAAACGCTTGTCATTCCCGGGACGCGGGCAGGCACTTACTATGTCCTGGCGCGGGTCGCCTCCGGAAACATCGACCAACGGGAATTCAGTCTTGAGGCCCAGACGCTTCCCTTCCAGGTGTCGGGGGTGGAACCCAGAACTGTAGGCACGCAGACCGCGACTGTCCGTGTGACGGGTGCTGGCTTTGAGGCAGATACGCGGTTCAAACTTTGGCGAGAGGAAACCGGCGCCTCCGTGGAGCCTTTGAATGCGATCGTTCAGGATGCAACCCGAGCCCGAGTGACCTTCGATCTGCGAGAAGTTCCCCCCGCCGAATATGTTCTGGTCGCCACGAGCCGAACCGGAGAGGTGCGCGCTCCGGATCCAATCCGCTTGGAGCAATCCTCCGTGGTGAAAGCAATCGTGGTGTTCACTCCGCATCCCGGCCTTCGCCGTGGCCGACCTGGGCCGAGTGAGTTGTTGATTCAGAATACGGGTGATGTCGACATCGAAATGGCTCGGATCGCTTTAACCTGCGAGAATCATCCGGACCTGTCCTTTTCGATTCCCTCGCTCAATATCGGAGGCTTCCAACGAGCGGGTGATACGCAGGTCGCCAAGTTTAACCTCGCCCTTATAGCGCCAGGGGAAAAGGTCGTGATCCCGGTCATCGCCATCGTCGGCTCTGGGTACGGCGGTGGGGCCCTCTCTGTGGGATATGACTGCTGCTTTACTTCTGGAAGTTTCGAATTCTGTCAGGATTCCGGAACAGCCTTGATCAGCTCCCCACGCGCTTTCGATCCCAACATCAAGATAGGCCCGGCGGGATCGAGCGAAGCGCATTGGGTGTCGGCTCCAAACACGCTGCCGTATGCGGTGCTGTTTGAGAACCTGCCGACGGCCGAAGCACCCGCGGCGGAGGTTTTTGTGGATGACTTCATCGATCCCAGCCTGGACCTCACAACCTTTCGATTGGGCAACATCCAGATCGGTGCGATGACTGTAGATGTCCCTGCCGGCCGTGCCTCATTTCGGGGCCGGGTGGATCTTCGGGCGACGCGGGGTGTCTATGTCGATATCGAGGCAGGACTGGACGGTGTCACGCGCAAAGCCTATTGGAAGTTCACCAGCATTGACCCGGAAACAGGCGTCTTACCCGAAAGCGCTCTGGTAGGATTCCTCCCGCCCAACGGACCGACCGGAGCCGGCGAAGGCATGGTGCAATACTCCATCAGTCCTTTGCCCTTGATCCCAAGCGGCACCGTGATCACGAACCAGGCCTCCATCGTCTTCGACGTGAATGCTCCGATCCTCACCGGGGTCGTGACTAACACCATTGATTCGGTCGCGCCCACGAGCGTCGTCACTCTCGTTCCCGACGAATCAGGTATGGCCAACCGTGTGAAACTGTCGGCGACCGCGGCGGATCTGGACGGCTCAGGCGTTCGGGAGATCCTGGCGTATGTATCGGACGGCTCGGGTCCTTTCCAGCTCTGGGGTCCCCTCGGCTCGGAGGCGGAAACCTTTGAAGGACTCCCCGGACATCGTTATCGGATCTACAGCCTCGCAGTGGATCAAGTTGGCAACGAAGAAGCCATCCCGGACCAGCCGGACCTTGAGGTGGTATTTCCCCCCGCACTGCAAATCACCTACGACGCCGCCCGCGGTAAGGTTCTGCTCACGTGGCCGGGATCGGTTGAGGGATACTCGGTCCAGAAGTCAGCGACTATCGCGGGTGCCTTCTCGGACCTGCTCGCGCCCGCCTCCCGCGTGGGGGCTGATTGGCTCGTGGAGGCAGATGTGTCGGAGTTGGAAGCCTATTTTCGACTCCACAAAAGTGAATGACGTCGAGACGCGTTTCAATCGGGCGATTAAACTTCATCACGGATTAATGAACGTGCCACCCTAATCAAAACTTTTTTCCCAATCACTTATGATGCGAGGACGTGATATCGTGTTGGAACTTCCCGATTCCCGGAGTCGGGTGAAGCTTCCCTCCTTTTTATCCTGGAATAACTTTGGGATGATTCATTGGTCGGATGCCAAGACGGAGCCCTCTTACGAAGAAAGGCAAATCGGACGCCACCCCGCCACGGGTGAGGTCTTCTGGACCAAGCGGTGCAAAGTCGTGGACCGTGTGGGTTTGGACCTCGGACCATCACGGGAGGCAGACGCCTCAGCGGCGCCAGTTCCGTACGCCGTTGATCCCACGATCGAAGACTTCGAACGCATCGATGCGGCTGGGGAGTTTTCCGACCAGAACATGGAGGCCCATTTTCGGACCAGATTTTGGTGGCGGGCCAACGATCCGCAACGCTCTGGAGGCGGGCGAGCAGTCGCTGAAGCGCGCTTCCGACAAAATCTCGACCGGCTCCTCAGTTTGACGCCCCGGGAGACACCGGGGCGCGACTGGCTGGAGATTGAAATCGCTCGCGAAGTGGGGGATTTCGAACGCGCGCGCCGCTTGCTGAACAAACTGCCCAGTTCCCGAGAAGGATTAATAACTCGGTGTTTCCGCAGGTGGTTGGCGGAGAACAATGCTAAGGTCGGCGTCGTTGCACCAGAGTCGCAGGCTGTTTGAGCGATCAACCCGCATTCTCATGACCTTGAGAATGGGTTAAGGATTGGTTTGGGAATAACGGTGAAAATGACGCCATGAAGCGAGGCAAGAATTCCACAAGTATCCCGGCTCACCGGGCAGACTCTCTCGAATCTCGGCCGCCGGAATCGAAGGTTCGGTTGACCAACTGAAGCATGGCCTGGGGCGGAATTCTGACACTATTGATCTTGGGACCGTTATGCGTGGCCGGGGTCATCCTCTGTTTCCGTATCGAAGAGCCCGCTGGCCTAATCTACGTCCTTGGCGTTGCGATTGGAGTGTAAGCGTCCTTTCGAACCCATTTAGTGGGAAGCCGGCGGCGGGACAAAGCTGGAGGCGTGCGTCGCCACAAGAAATCCGCTGCGTGATTGCAGCTCAAACCGACCGGAGGCCAAAAGAGCGGCGACGGACCTGGCCTGGCCACCAAGAAGGCTCGTGGAGAATCACAAGGCAGCAGCTTCACCGCTACCCGACAACCTCCACCGCCTTGCGCTCCGCCGACTTCGGTTCGGCCAGCGCCGCGATGCGTTCATCCAGCGTGGCGAGCACCCCACCGCGACGAATGGCAAGCCCCAGCAGATACGCGTCCGTCACCTGCTGATGCCCGACGAGCCGCACGCCGGCGAAAGCAACGGCTTCGACGAAGGGAAATTCATCTGGCCAGAACGTATGGTCCTTCGCCGCCGTGTTGGCGGCCAGCACGCCGGCCGCTTCGCGCGGGGTGACGGCGTCGCGGGAGAAGGCGGGGTTCGACACGATGCGGACGAAGCCAG
>DLVS01000813.1 GCA_003445095.1 Verrucomicrobiales bacterium | reverse complement strand
GAGTGAGGTTTGGTTTATGCTATCGGCGTTCTCTGCGGTTGCCCGATTCTTTCCGGCTTTTGGCGCCCAAAACGGCCTGACAACTTGGGACTTCGATTCATACTCAATTCATGAGCCGGACCATCCTGGAACCGCTATTGAAATCTCCGGAGCTGATTGAGCATGTTGAAGAGCTCCAGCGCGTCATTGCGCGTGAGCGGCAGCAGCGCCTGAAGTTCTACGAAGAGATCGGCGAGGACGGCAAATGGGAGTTCATCAATGGAGAAGCAGTCATGCAGTCACCGGCGGTGAATCGACACGCCGCCATCGTGGGCCGGCTGTTGCCATTGCTCCGTGCTTGGATCGAACCGCGCGGCTTGGGGCAAGTCCGAGCCGAGAAGATTCTCTGCCAGTTCCCGCGCAATGACTACGAACCAGACTTGGTCTTCTTCGGCCCCGAGAAGTCACAGACCATCACGCCTCAGACCCTGTTGCATCCCATTCCGGATTTCGTGGTCGAGGTGCTGTCGCCGTCCACCGCAACCATCGATCGCGGGGTGAAGTTCGAAGACTATGCGGCGCACGGAGTGGGCGAATACTGGCTGGTAGATACCGAGGCCGAGACGGTAGAGCAGTTCCTCCTCCGGGACGGGCGATACGGGGCACCGGTCGAGCAGAGCCATGATGGAATCCTTCGCTCCTCCGTCATCGCCGGATTTGAGCTTCCCGTCCGCGCGCTGTTTGATGATGAGGCGAATCTAGCGGCGCTGCGCCAATTGTTGCGTTGAAGTAGAAAAGGCGTCTTGGAGCTTGGCCTGCTCGACAAATCCGTGAACGGGTTCTCCGCGACCTCGTCCGTTGTTTTTTGACCTGAGTCGGAAGCGGATGCTGACAATTGGACGTGTGATAAGCCCGAACTCCGAACGTGGCGTCCGCCTGCGAGGGGGGACTGGAGAGCATACGCCGTATTGTTTTCGGCGTCCCGCCGAAAACATCGTCCCACCATCTTTTCTCCGAACGTACTCACAAAGAGTGGTTGGCGAAGGTCTGGGCGCGACGCCCAGATCCACACGCCAGAGGCGTGCGCTCCCCAATTCTGCTTCGGAGTTCGGGATAAGCACATGATCGCCCGACGAAGATCGACGCCCCGAAGTGATTTGCTCGCCGTTCGGAGCCGGACCTGGTCTTTCGCGAAGCCGCAAAACGAGTCTGGGCCATAACGAAAAATGGGAAGCTGTTCTCTACGGTTTCCGAGCACCGTTCGGTGCACCTGATCTCACTCAATTGTGTAATCGAGCCGGATTTTTCTTCCCACCAGCTCCAATGATTCAATCTGGATTGAGCCGCCGGTTTCCTTAGTGATTTGATAAAACACCGTCGTACCCCCGACGGACACCACCGGTACCTCGCATTGAAACCGCCGCGCTGACAAGGGGGAGAATGTCGCCGTCAAGACCAGGTTCCATGGGCCGTTGACGGATCCGGACCGCAATACAGACACCTTCGGAATCACCACTGCCCCGTAAATCTTGATATGTTCGTTCCACTCGTTGGCGTCGTTGCGCGCGAATAGCAGCGAGGAACCGAGAGCCGGAAAATCAGCCGAAACGCAGGGAGAGAGGTCGTAAAAGCTACTGTTAACCTGCGCCCCCAGATTCACCGGTACCAGCCATTCATCGGCGAGCGAAGAGCGACTGGACATCCATAGGTCGTATCCTCCTTGGCCACCCGCTCGGTCGGAGTAGCAGAGAAGACGAAGCCCGTCGTTGGAAAGAAACGGAAAGCCGGTCCATGATCCTTGGTTGACCTTGGATCCGAGGCCGATCGGCGCGAGCCAAGGATCGGACGGCGTGGCGCGACGAGCGACGTAGAGCCCAGGCAGCCCAGGACGCGTCGAGGTGAAAAAGAGGGAGAGGCCGTCCCTGGAAACGTGCGGATAGGACTCGATGTACTTCGTGCCCACCGGAGGCCCGAGATCATTCGCACTGCTCCATGGGCTATGGAGGTTGTCGCGGGTCGCTGTCCAGATCTGGTAGTTTTCGGAGGTCCCGTTACGAGCAGTCCAGCCGAACGGATTCCCATCGCCAAAGTAGAGTGTGAGCCCGTCGGCCGAGAGACATGGCATGAGCTCAGCCGCGGACGTGTTGATGCTTGGCCCCAAGTTGACGGGTTCACCCCAGTTCTCGTCGGTTGTGTTTCTGGTCGCCACCCAGAGATCAAATTTCCCATAGCCGCCCGGTCGGTTGGAGGCGAAGTACAAGGTCAACCCGTCGCTGGAAAGCCAGGGCGTGCCCGACATGGTGCCGGGAAGATTGATCGGGGAAGGAAGTGCCACAGCTGTGGAGAACATCCAGTTCTCCGCGGCGTTCGACCCGAAGGTGGCCGCGCCGGCGCACAGGACGGCGGCGAGGACGCGTAGCTTATTCCGAAATTGGCGGATGGCAGGCCAAGACGAGGAGTTGGCTGGATGTTTCATGTGTACCCAGCTCGTTCCAAAGCGTTCTTCGACCAAGGTTACAGCCAAAATTCGGCCCCGAACAAACCCCTGGTCGGAAGTCGCGAAGCGTCTCAACGAGGGCGACGCCGAATCTCGCGGTTCTCGTACCATCACCGTGCCGCCCTTTCTCCGCTCGATTTCTCCTTCTCACGGACAGGTGCGATTGGAATGGCAAAGCCGGAGCCACGTTCGGTTGCAGCGCCCGACCACAATCGACTGGTCAACCCGGCAGGATGTTCCAGGACCGGAACTACAGACGAGCGCGGTGCTTCGCCAACACCGACCGAATGAATTCTTCTGGCCCTACCAACCTCGAACGATTGTTACCCTGTAGGAATGCGGCCGAAGGACGGATTCGTCTGAACGTATGGCCTGGACAAGATCCGGTTTTCGACGAAATCGCCACGCGTACAGAGCCGCCCAGAAACGCCGGCCAAGGCCCCTGCGTTCTGGCAACCGACTTGATCCGATCGACGATATCCGCCGGGTCCCGGTTAGTTCGATCCAACGCAGCCACACATTGGGCCGCAACCGTGCGATGGGGCTGCTGGCACCGCGCACGCCCCCGCGTCGCAGCCGGCCTCATTAGTTCCACCGCTGAGAAGAGGGGCAAATCCGCCGGAAATAACCCGACGTACACGCTCACCGGACACTGGATCGCGATCCAGGGGAGCGTCATTCATCGATTGTTTCACTTCGAACCGGCGGATGGGGCCGCCAGCCCGTGATGGAACCGTTTCGTAAACGTAGGTCGGCATTTTTTGTACGAGGAGAATAACAAGCATCCGCCGACTGAAAAGTCTCTTAATCAAGCGGGCACCGCGGCCTGAAACTCTAGCTCAACCGATCAGACTCAATCTCTACGATCAACCTCCGCGTCTCTGCGCTGTCCGCAGCGCCTTCCAGTGTGGGGCGCGAAAGAACTTTCCAAGGAGTAGATCTCGCCGTCGATCCACCCATCTCTCGAGATTTCTCAACTCCTCAACACGGCGAGGATGTGCGGCCTTCGCCCCGCGCAACCAAGCAAGGAAGACCTCCGCGTCCTGAACATTTCCCAGCGCCGATTGCATCCGGCGGAGACTGCCCAGCGGAAACTGGTCGGTCACTGGTCCAAGGTAGGCCAACGATTCAGAGCAATAACGGAGAGGCTTCAACGTGACTCGGAACCGATGCAGTGTGGCTGGATCCACTGGGTCGATCCTCCTACTGGCGTGGAGGACTCGCTTGACCAAACGTCGACGCCATCGGTTCAAGTGTTTTTCCAAACGGGGAGGGTTCCCTCGAAACCGGTCGCTTACCGCGGGCGCCTGCAGGCTGTCCAATAGCTCCTCGGCAAACCGGGACGGACGAATTCCGAGGCACCGACGGCGGACTCGTTTAGTTTCTTTTTTCTCCCGGCGACGAAGCCAACGGCGACAATGACGCGCCGCCTCCTCCAACGAAGCAGGGGCATTGCTGAGCAGCTCAAGTTGGACTTGCGTATCGCGCAATCGAGCCAACGCACGAAACAAGCGTTTCAGGTCCCGGCGGACTCCTGAGACCATTGACTCGACTCCGAGCCACTTCAGCAAGTCACACCAAACCATTAGGCGTCGGGAGGCCACGCGGAGGTCGTGAACCGTACTTGACTTGGGCTTGCCACAACATCGGCGAAGCTGTCGACGAAACTCGCGCGTGTCGGTGTGGATGACCTCGGCCAGTCGCAATATCCCTAGCGAATGCTGAGGCATCTCTGGGGATCGCTGGCCCCGACCCGGCACGGAATCACGCCTCGACAAATAGGAAATGGTATTGGCGCGTCGGGGTTGCATACTGATGGCTCGTCAGGCGGACCGTTGAGGCAGTGTCCTGATTGGGATTCGAAATCCCCGAAAGCCTGGGAGCGGGCTCCCCCTTCCCTGATGGATTGATTCAATCATGAAGCATCAGCCGAGTGCCGGCGCACCCAATTGTGAAAAACCTGACCTCTGGACTAGGCACTAGCCCGGCTTCACGCAATCGTGTTGGCGACATGGTCGTCTGGCAACGATTGCGCCGAGTCTCCTTGACCCACTGGATTCTTTTTTCCATGGCCGCCGGTGTGCTGATTGGTGCGCTGTTTCCTGAGGGGTCCCAAAATCTCAAGGTCATCTCCACCGTATTCCTTCGCCTGATTAAATGCATCTTGGTTCCCTTGGTTTTTGGTACGTTGGTCGTCGGAATCGCGGGGCACGCCGATGACCTCAAGGCCGTCGGGCGACTCGCGCTGAAGGCCATTTTCTATTTCGAGGTCGTCACCACACTGGCCTTGGCCATCGGCCTCCTGGCGGTGAACTTGGCTCGGCCGGGGGATGGACTAACCCTGCCGCCGCCAGCCGCTGGAACTAGCCCAGTTGCGCCGGCGCCGGTGACCTTTTCGGGGATTCTCGAGCATCTCGTTCCCAAGAGTTTCTTCGAGGCGGCAGCGGCCAACGACGTCCTACAGGTAGTGGTGTTTGCCCTCATGTTTGGAGTCGCCCTGGCCCAAGTACAGGGGGCACCGCGGCAGCACGTGCTTAACTTCTGTGAGGGCTTAACGGAGGTCATGTTCAAGTTCACCGGCATTGTGATGAAGTTTGCACCGTTCGGGATTGGCGCCGCCATGGCGGTTACGGTGGGACATGGTGGGCTCGGAGTCCTCTTCAATCTCGCGCGCCTCATCCTCACCCTTTACGTCGCCCTCGCCGTGTTCTGCGTGGTGGTCTTGTGGCCGATGGCGCTGTGGGCACGAGTTCCAGTTCGAAAGTTCCTTGGGCTCCTTAAAGAGCCTATCCTCGTGGCGTTCACCACCACCTCGTCGGACGCCGCGATGCCGGAAGCCATGAAGCGGCTCGTCGCGTTCGGCGTCCCCAAGAAAATCGTCTCCTTCGTCATGCCGCTCGGCTACTCGTTCAACCTCGACGGCTCGACACTCTACCTAGCCGTGGCGTCTGTCTTTGTGGCCCAGGCTGCCAACATTGAGCTCAGTCTCGGCCAGCAGTTGGTGATGATGTTGACGTTAATGCTGACCAGCAAGGGTATGGCGGGGATTCCTCGTGCCTCACAAGTCATCTTGGCGGGCACTTTGGTAACCTTCCATCTCCCGCTCGAAGGGGTAGCTCTCATCATCGGCGTGGACGAATTGATGGACATGGGGCGCACGACAGTGAACCTCGTCGGCAACTGTCTGGCGACGGCGGTCATGGCACGGGCGGAAGGTGAAAAATTGCAACCACCGAAAGATTCAACGGAGCCTTGCGCGGACAAGGCGGACGCAGCGGCACCGAGGAATTGAACGCGTACTAAGGCGACGACCGTGAATCCGCCCGCCTTGGAGATCGGTTTCCAAACGGAAGCGCGCCTATTCGCAGCGACGAAGCGTTCGAAACATCTCGGAGCCGAGATATCGCTCGCGACTTCGACGGCCCAAATGATTGGTAGATCCCAGCTCGCCTGAGCCCCAGCGAATTGCCGGCGGGATTATTGCGGCAAAGATTCCGAGTGTCATTTTCCCGCCCCAACCAAATGCTCATGAAACAGATTGTTGGCATAATCGCTTTGACCTGGTCGATGTGCCAAACCAGGGCCAGTGACGATCCGACCGCGGGATGGATAATTCCTACGTTCCTTGCGCGTCACGAGTCGTCACTGGATCGGAGCCTGACTCCATCCGTCGAAATCGCGACTGCGGGCGGTACGATTCAAATTGCATTCGGCGGTACGCTGGAATCGGCACCGGGCCTGGATGGGCCCTGGAACCCGGAACCGGAGGTCACTAACCCGTACCGACCCGACCCAGCCAGCGCCAATCAACGCTTCTTCCGAGCGCGTTCCTCCGACAGTGAAAGCATTTTCTCGTCTCGTTCGGTGGTGAACTGGAACGTGACTGGGCCATGGCAAACACATTTCGACTTGGCGTTCGCGGGAACGCCCGATGGGATTTTTCCGCCGCGACGCGAGAAGCCGTATTTCGACGGCTCACTCACCATGAATGGAACGACCATCTCCGTCAGCTGGCGGGTGCGGGGCAACTCCAGCCTTCAAGAGTGTCCATTTCCCAAGCTGAAGCTGAAGATCTCCCGAGAGGCGCGAGAGGGAACACCCTTCTTCGACGCCCGAGAAATTAAGGTCGGCACGCATTGCGCAGAGGGAGGGCGTGGCACGATCGGTCGCCTCCGAGACGAACGCGCTACCTATCGAGAGGCGCTGGCGTACGAGGCCATGGAATCCTTTGGGTTTCTCACGCCGCGGGTTCGGCGCGCACGGATTGAGTTCCGCGATACGAGCCCAATGACTAGCCCCAACCCGGGAGGATGGGTCATCACGCGCAACGCCGTGATCCTTGATGACCCGGAAGTGATCGGTGAGCGTCTCGGCGGACGGGCTCTTACTGATGATGAAATCGCAGCATTGCAGGAGGCGAATTTTGGCGAACAGCTCATCACGGAACTAAAGTTTTTCCATATCCTTCTTGGGAATTGGGACTACACGTTGTCCTTGGATGGCCGGGGGCTATGGAACACTGATGTGGTCCAGTTGGCGGACGGCAAATATGTCCCCGTGGCTGGCGACTTTGACTTGTCTTCCTGGGTCACCGAGAAGGTGCTGTCGAATGCGCCGAGGGATTACCATCCCGAGCTGCCGGAGTTGGATCGCCGAGCGCGTTTTGAGCTCAGCGAAGTCAGACGGAACGTGACCGAGAAGGTCTTCAATTCCGCGAGAGGGCGGTTTGAACCCCAGCGGTCCACCATCGAGGAGTTAGTTAAGAACGCGGTCGTAGACGAGGTCGGTCGAACCAACGCTCTGCAACACGTCTCCGCATTCTTTGGCGCATTGTCCAAGGGAGGCGAATAAACCTCCCAACAGAGAATCGGCCCTTTGCGGAACAGGAATCTGAAGTTCTCTAATCGACTCCGTAAAGCCCACCTGGTGGCGTTCGCAAGGTGGGAACAACGAGGAACGCGTTCCAGCCCTGGGAGTCATTCCACCGGCCGACACCGCGAAAACTGGCAGGAGAATGGTGATGGCAAGTCCTGCCCCCGGAACCGGAGTCACGGTCAATAGAAGACGTCGAGGGCACCCACGCGCCGACGGATTGACGGACTGGCGCATCGGCCGCGGACAGAATACGAGTGGACGTCGAGCTAAGACTTGCCATGGGACGACTCAAAAATTTGGAGAGGAGGTATGAATTGTCTAGCAGTATTTGTGCCCCACTTATTCACCGGGCCCATCGTAGGTGCTTCCGCGCCCACAATCCCTTCCGCTAAGCGACCCGTTTTCTTGCTGCGGAGTTCGGGGTTAAAACACCCCTGGCGCATCCAATTCTCGTCCCTCTGCCACCAATTGCCGCATTTGGCTAAACCACCAGTCGGCCTTCTTCCGCGGACAGGGACGACCAGAACTCCTTATGCTCACTCGACGGACTACCGTTGAAGTAACCGGGAGAGCAAAGTCGAGCTGGGTCGGGCGGTGCAATCCGGGCTTCCGATTAGAGGGCTTTTTGACCTCCGAGACGATCCCCATTTCAGTTTTCATGGGATCAGACTCGGCAACAGGCCTGGACACCTGTAGTCCAACCGATTGAAAAAGTGGCGGAACCTCGCCCTTGTTTCGGCGGCAGCGCGCGGATTGACGTGTCTTCATGGTCGTTTCGACTCACGAAAGGAGTGGGACGTTCGGTCCTATTTTCCAATGGCCTCCTCTGGTAGTTCTGGCCTCCGCCGATTGGGACGCCAAACGATTCCGTGACGCCCGCTCATCGGCCAGTTCGGCCAGTCCGTCGCGTGAACTCTCTGATTGATTCGCCAAATCCAGAAGGGTTGGATTCGCGTCGGTGACTGAATTGCGGAATCTGGTTGGCCTTGATCGAATCCTTGGTCGAAACACCAACGCAGCTTCGCGATCCTAGGAGATGATGCCTTGGAATGCGTTAGTCTTGATTGCCCTCGTCGTTACCTTCGAGGTGAGGCCAGATGTGTCGGTAAAACCAATCGATTGTGACGATCCCAAACCTTATCGGGGACCGAAGCTACATGCTGCCCCACGGCCCGAAGTGTTTCGCCAGGCCGCCGGGGAACTTTCGGGTTCTCTGGAGGCTCCCATCGTCACCCGGCTGGAACACGCGTTTGAACAGGCACGGCGAGCGACCAAGGCGCCGGCCATGACCGTGGCGGTCGGCGTTCCTGGAAAGGGGCTATGGAGTGCAACACAAGGCGATTCCCTGGCCTCTCCTCGGTGGTTTTGGTTCGCCAGCGTCGGGAAGGCCTGGACCGCCGCCGTAGTGTTGCAATTGGTCGAGGAGAAGAAGCTTTCGCTCGACGACCGGTTGGCGCACTGGTTCTCAGATTATCCCGACGCAAATGGGATTACCATCGACCATTTGCTGTGCCACACGAGTGGCATTTACAGCTTCCAGTCCGACCCAGCATTCAGGGCTCGCCGCGGCTATTTCACACCCGCTGAGCTGATCGACATCGCCCGGTCCCATGAGAACAGTTTTTGTCCGGGTGAGTACTGGTCGTACAGCAACACGGGCTACGTCATGCTTGGGCAAATCATCGAGCAAATTGAAGGCAAGCCGTTTCACGAAGTGGTCTCCGATCGATTGATTCGTCCTCTTGGATTAACCGACACCAAGGCTCTGGCTCCGCGAGAAGAGCCGGCCGGCGTAGCCGTGCCGCATCCGTCCAATCCGACCGAAGCGCCAAATGAGAAATCCATTCCCACGACCCCGTACGCGGCCGGAAACATCGTAGCTTCGGCAACGGACATGGTTCTCTTTTGGCACGCGCTCCTGGCTGGCAAAATTCTGAAGACTCAAACGGTGCGCGACCAATTTGCCCGCCTTTATCCGATGTTCGACGAAGGTACGTATTACGGGCGCGGCACAATGCTCTACGATGTGACGGGCAAGAATGGCAGGCGCCTGTTTTGGTTGGGGCACGGTGGCGGGGCGCCGGGCGCGAAGGCACTGGTGGCTTACTCGCTGGATGCTGGGGCCTATGTAGCAGTGGCCCTGAACAACGATGGATCGGCGGAAGCGACGGCTAACCTGTTGCTCCAGGCGCTGGCTGAAGGACCGTGAGCTTCGCGCCTGGAGCGGCTGATCCGAGATTTCAAATCACAGAGTAAACCGCGAGCGAGAAAAGCATTCCTGTAATTCCTACGATCGTTTCGCACACCGTCCAGGTGCGCAGCGTTTGGCCGACGCTCAGCCCGAGCGAATCCTTCACGATCCAAAACCCGGAGTCGTTGAGGTGTGACAGAAACAGTGAACCACAACCAATGGCGACCACGATTAAGGCCTTATGGGTCTGGTCGAGTTCCGGATGCATGGCCATCACCGGTACGAGCAATCCGGACGCTGTGGTGATGGCGACGGTCGCCGATCCAGTCGCGACGCGGATGAACGCCGACACGAGCCAGCCGTAGAGCAACGGCGACAAATGCGCCGCTTCTCCCAGCCTCCCAATGGACTCGGCCACCCCACTGTCCCGCAGCACCCGGGCGAATCCCCCGCCACCGCCGATCACGAGAATCGTCATCCCCACCGTACCAATGCACGACTCGGTGAATTTCAATACTTGGGCCGAGTTGTAGCCACAGTTGAGTCCGAGCGACCACGACGCGAACAACACGGCGCCGGTTAGCGCGATCGTGGGATTGCCAATGAAGGCAAAGGACTCACGAATGAGATGCCCTTTCGGCAGAATTCCTACGGGGACCAGCTCTGCCACCGTAGCTAGGAGCATGAGCAAGACTGGAAGGAGGATTGAGAACAGGGTGAGCCCGAAGCCCGGCAACCGAAAACCGGGAGGCAGTGTGTCTGATTTGCGTGGCATCGGCGGGGGGTGAGCCTCGACATGCTTGATGGCCCAGCGGGCAAAAAGCGGGCCGGCGACGGCGGCAGTCGGAATGCCAATGACAAAACCCCAGAACAGGACCTGACCCATTTCTACTTTGAGAAACTCGACTGCAACCACCGGACCGGGGTGGGGCGGCATCACGCCGTGCATGACCGAAAGACACGACAAAAGCGGCAAGGTCAGGCTGAGGAACGGTTGTTTGGTTTCGTGGGTTAATGTCAGCAAGATGGGCAAGAGCAACACCAGCCCTACGGCAAACCAAGTAGTGAGGCCCACGGCCAACGCGAGCGCCATGATGCACCACTGAATCCGTTGAGGTCCAAAGTACGCGGCGAAACGTTTGGCCAACACTTCGGCGCCACCCGATTCCGCTAGAAGTTTCCCCAACATCGTCCCCAATCCCACGATCGCCGCGATACTCCCCAGCGTGGCGCCAATCCCTTCGGTGAAGGACTTCGCGACGCCCACCATCGTATAGGCGATTTCCTTACCGGCGGCATCCTTAAATAGCCGGCCCGTGGCAACCGCACCGGCTCCCACCATGAGCGAGGCCAACAGCAACGAGATGAAAGGATTTACCTTGAACCTCGTGATCAACAATACGAGCACGCCAATGGCGGCCAAGGCGAGCAGGATCAGCTTCCAGTCCGTGGGCGTAAGCATGGGAACACGGCCGAGGCTGTCATGAGCCGAGCCGCGACCCGAAGCAGAAAACCTGAGATCTTTGGCGAGCCGGCGAACGAACGATAGGTTCGCCGGACCCATCCTCGCCGTGGTCTATGGACAAGGCAGCGGGCAGTCGAATGACTGTCGAAGCGCCCGACGATCGGTAAAGGTCGAGTCCGACACGGTCTCCCCTGGAAATCGCACTGCGGCGAAATCCTACTCTACGGTGCGGGCGGCCGCTCGGAAGAGGTTCCTGGAACCTCCAAGTTCGCGAACGCGTCGTTGCCAAATCCACTGGGCTGTTCCGCCGCGTCGGTGGACACACGCTCCTTGTTTTGACTGGCCACCACCGCCGCCACCTGAGGCGGCAAATCCTTCTCGTGGAGTTTGGAAGGCGCCTGGCCGGTGTCTTTCGGGTTTTTGGCCCGCTTGTTTTTTGCCAGGGGACTGATCATGACGTTGATCGACCGTCCAATCAGCTTGGGTGGGAAATCCACCTGGCCCCAAGGTGCCAGATCCTTCAAGAACTTCTCGATCACGGCTTGCCCGATTTGCGTTCGCGACATCTCACGCGCTCGGAACCGCAACGCGACTTTGACCTTGTGATCTTCACAAAGGAAACCCACCGCGTGATCGAGCTTAATGCCGAGGTCGTGCGGATCGATGCGAGGCGAGAGTTGGATTTCTTTGACGCTATGCGCGTGCTGACTCTTCTTCGAATCACGCTCGCGTTTGGCCATCTCGTATTTGAACTTGCCGTAATCGACGATTCGGCAAACGGGCGGCTCGGCAGTGGCGGCAATTTCGACCAAATCGAGGCCTTGATTGCGCGCTCGGGTGATCGCCTCGTTCAGTTCCATAATGCCCGCCGGCGAACCGTCGGCATTAAGAACCCGAACTTCTCGGGCGCGTATTTTTCCGTTGATGCGGAACTGGGGCTGCGGGGGGCCGTGGCGTGGAGTAAAGGGACGGCTCAAGCGACCCTCTCCAATTTGAGGTTAACCATGTCGAGAATAGAAACGAGGCACATTACGATGGCCGAAGCGAAGTAATGCCTCAGCGCCAGCGACCTTCAAGGCAAAACTCAGGGCATTTCGTCTTCGTCTGAAACGGCGCCTTACGAGGTCGGATAAACCCAAGGGCTCCGATACGGCCGACTCAGCAGGGCATCCGCTTCTGGGTCGCCGATAATTCGTTCACGGGCGCCGTCCCAAGTGAGGCTGCGTCCGGTGCGCCAAGAGATCATACCCAGGAGAGGAAGCACCGAGGAGCGATGCGCGTTCTCAATGCCGGCCACCGCTGGCTTGCCATATTCGATCGCGCCCAAAAAGTCGGCCCAGAGCAGCGTGAGATTGTGGCCGTCCGGTTCCTGAAGTTGGGAATCTTCGTGGATTACCGGTGCTTTGTCGTTCACAGGATAGAAGGTCCAGCCATCGCGCCAGCCGATTTGCAGAACGCCCTTGGTGCCGTAGAAGTAGGCGCCAATCGAGTGCTTGTCGGGGCCATTCTCCGCAAATCGACGGTGTTCCCAGACGCAGGTGAATTTCTCGAACTCGTAGGTCGCTACCTGATGGTCCGGCGTGTCGCTGGTTTGTTCGCTATTATTCAGGATCGCGGGCCCAGCAATCGGGCGTCCGCCGGAACAGAAAACCCGTTTGGGATACTTCTCGTCGCTCCACCACAGCACCTGATCCAGCCAGTGTACGCCCCAATCGCCGAGTTGCCCGTTAGCGTAGTCGAGGAAATTGCGCCAGCCACCCGGATGAAGCTTAGGGTTGAAGGGCCGCACCGGCGCCGGACCGCACCAAAGGTTCCAGTCCATACCTTCGGGCACCTCCCGATTGGCGGCTGGCTTCTCCGGTCCGCCACCACCCACGGCAAACAGCCGGACCATTCCGATTTCTCCCACCGCTCCCGATTTCAAGAACTTCATTCCGCTGACGTGGTGCGGCCCGATGCGCCGGTGCAGGCCAACTTGCACAACGCGTCCGCCGTCGCGAGCGGCGTGAAGCATGGCACGGCTTTCATTGACGGTGTGGCCGGTGGGCTTTTCGACAAAAATGTGCGCGCCGGCCTTCACTGCCGCGATGGTTTGTAGGGCGTGCCAATGGTCGGGAGTGGCGATGAGGACGATCTCCGGCTTCTCGCGCTCAAGGAGGTCGCGAAAGTCGTTGTAGGTTTTCGGTCGGTCTCCATTCAGGTCGGCGACCTGCTCGGCCGCGACGTCGCGGGTGTTGGTATCTACATCGCAAAGCCCGACAATCTTCACGCGCCCGCTGGCGATGGCTTCCTTGAGGAGATTTTTACCCCACCATCCGCAGCCGATCAGGGCGGTGCGGTATTTCTTCGCTGGATCGGCCGCGCGGATGAATGGCGCAGCGGTCAGAAAGGTTCCCGCCAACGTCATTTGTTCAACGAAACGGCGGCGGCTTTGGATGGGCGACGACATCACTGGAAAAAGAGCGAAGGACTTTAGGAGTTCAAGGTGCCCGCACGTCGAGGCACACAACGAATCCCATCGTGTTGCGGCAGTAAATGCGACCGTTGGCCAGGACCGGCGCGGTCCAGGTTTTGCCACCCAGCACTTGAGCCCGCGCGATCGATTCAAACTTCTCGGGCGTCGCCGGAGCAACCAGCAATTCTCCAGTTCCGTTTAACGCGATGAGCTTGCCGTCGGCAACGATTAGACCGCCGGAGCCGAAGCCAGGTTGGGACCATTTCTCCGCCCCGGTCGCGAACTCGATACACTTCAGGGAAGCCTTCTCGGTCGTGTCACCGTCGACTCCGTAAAGATAGCCCTTGTAAAATACGGCGGCGTTCATTTGCGTGCGCAACGTTTTTCCCTTCCAGAGTTGCTCCGGCTCACCTGAACCCAGCCGAAAAAGCGCGGCGCCCTTGCCATATCCCGTGGACAAAAACATCCGGTCACCATCAATGATGGGGTCCGCGGCATTCACTCCGTATTGGGTCATCCACTTCACGTTCCAAATCGGCTGTCCGTCGCGCAGATTTACCGCCAGGTAGGATTGGCCCGAGCTGAGAAGGGCGACAGTCTCGGCTCCGTGCTTGAGGGGAAGCGGGGTAGAGTAACCGGCGTTTTTCGCACCGGATTTCCATACGATGGCACCCGTCTGCCGATCCAACGCCAAGCCCGCCTCGCCCACGTTGAGGATCAGGCGGTCGCCATGAACCAAAGGGGCTCCTGTAAAGCCCCAGTCGGGAACTCGCGCCCCGGAGTCCGTTTTGACGTTCTTCGACCACACGACCTTGCCGGTGGCCGCATCGAAACAGAACACGTCTCCCCATCGGCTGAGCGAGTAGACACGATCGTCGGCAATCGTCGGCGTACCGGTGGTCCCGCCTTCGAAAAAATTGTCCCCAAGTTCGGCCGGATAGGAATGCTTCCAAATTTCTTGGCCGGTGTCGGCATCGAAACAGAATACCGTGTCCCGTTCATCGGCGTGCCCCATCGTCACCGCGCTTCGGCCTGCGACGACGAAGGACGACATACCCAGGCCGACTTTGGCTTTCCAAGCGACCTTCGGGCCTTCCGACGGCCATTGGGTAAGCCAGCCGGTTTCCTTCGAAACACCATTTCGATCAGGTCCACGCCACTGAGGCCAATCGCCCGCGGAGAGCGGAACGACCGAGGCGCACACGACCCAAACGATTACAGCCGAGGCGGAACTCCAACGCGTCATCATCAAGTAAGTGGACCCGCCGCGGGATTTAGCCCGGGCAAGCCAACGATTCGAAGCCTGCATATTTTTCATAAATTCAAGCCAACCTTTGGCGCCACTTGAGCCACGTCTTTGTCACCGCGCCCAGATAGGTTCACGATGATCAGAGATTCTTTCGGCAGGAGGGGCGCACGCTTGACGCACTCGGCGACGGCATGCGCCGATTCGAGCGCCGGGATGAT
>DLVS01000314.1 GCA_003445095.1 Verrucomicrobiales bacterium | reverse complement strand
GCTGGATGACTGGCGGTGTGATCGTGTCGTAGTAGCCCATGCCGATCAACGAGCGGAACACGTGGTTTTGCTCCGCTCGCTTCCTCAATTGGGCCAACGCCTCTCGCTCGCTCAGGGCATCCGGCAGCTTCAGTGGTCGCGGCAGGCGGATGGAGCGCGGCACGGCGGCTTCAGCCAGGTCGGCCAACGAGCGAAATCCGAGGAACTCGAGCAGTTCTGCCTGCTCAGCTGCATCGGGACCGATGTGGCGACGGGCAAATACGTCTGTGAAGGGAAAGAATTGGGAACCGTTAGAATCGTGGCTCATCGAAACAGAGGCGCCTTGGGGCGTCGAAGAAGCCGCACGGTACGAGCCGAACCGACTCGTGCAAGCGCCGACTGATGTTTCTGGGTTTGGCGGAACGCTTTCGGGCACTGCACCCATAGTGGGACAGCAGCTCTCGGCTGTCGGAGTGCGGCGGGCGCCCCCGGCCGCCGCATGACAAGCCAGGGCGACGGTCAGGCCCAACTCCGGCGAGGAACAACCTGGGGAGCACCAGCCACCTAAGCCAGATGTTGAGCGCCACCGCCCGCAGTAGAAAGGGAATCTGACCACCAATAGTGAGGACCGACCCGTTTTCGATGCTGCGTTGGATGGCAGACCACAAAATCCGCAGTCCATCCACAAGCAGGAGTCAGAACCAGTAGAGTAGAAAGGAATGGATGGATTTAACGGGAAGTGACCCAATGCCCACAACACTAGGGATATTTCCCCCATTCGGCTTTCGTCCACCTGAGCGCTTGCGGAGTCGAAGACAGGGCTGCATCAAGCTCCCTTGGAGCCCGGAATTTATTCCCCGGACGGTCAAATCGGGCCACGCTCAAGGAGACTTTCAACGCCCCATCCGCGAACAGCGCTCTGCGGACTGAAGTCCGCGCTCCGCTCCACCCCTGGAGCGCTCGTTGCGTACCACCCAATTTCAGAGCTTGAGGCAGCCCTGAGTCGAAGACAGTACCCCAAGAAACCTATTGACATATGTGACCAGAAGAAATAGCCACATTATTACTCTCAGGATAAAAGCCTCTTACTACTGGAGTACCCATCAACTTTAAACCATCGGAATAAATGCCCTCCGACCTCTCATCGTTTCGTCCCTCTCTCTTCTTCCTACTCATCTCCTTCGCCGCTCCCGCCTGGCTTCACGCCGCCGAGCAGCCGACAGCGAAATCCGAAGTTGTCCCCATCGTGGTCGAGCGTGGACCGCATCATCGCGTTGAAGAAACGGTAGAAACCATCGTGGACGAACTGGGCCAAACCCAGTGGTTAACCAATCGCTACACGGTTATCTCGCCAGGTTCCCACTACCTTGTTGATGGCGAATGGCGCGAGACAGTCGCGGCCTTCGAGCCTGTCCTCGGCGGGTGGATTGCCCGCCAAGGTCCACACCACGTGGCCCTCGCCGAAGACTTGGAGGTTGCCGGCGCCGTGGAAGTCGTCAGCGCCGAAGGCGTCCGCCTCCGCTCCACCCCAGTCCAATTGGTGCTGCAAGACCGAGCCTCCGGCGAGACCGTCCTGTTGGGCGAACTACAGTCGGCAAAAGGGGAGCAGGTCGAGAATGGGACCGTCCTCTACCGCAACGCCTTTTCCGGATTTCCCGCCGATGTGCGGGTCGTCTATGCGGCTGATCGAGTGGAATGCGATGTCATCCTTCGAGCTCGCCTGCCGCGGCCGGAACTGTTGGGTCTCGACCCCGCCAACACTGATTTTTTGGTGCTCACCGAGTTATTCGAGACGGTCCCGACCGCCAGTCAGGAGCAAGAGTTGCCGGTAGCGCGAGAAGACGCCTCGCGGACGCGGCCAAACCTCCAGCTTGAATTCGGTTCGCTCTTGATGGAGCGCGGAAGTGCCTTTCGTTATGAAGACCGTCCCGAGCGACCGCCGGAATCGGTGCCCGTAACCAAACGGCGTTGGCAAGCCGACGGACGGGATTTCTTGGAAGAGTCCGCCGCGTTTGAAGACCTCCAACCGCTCTTGGAAGAACTGCCAGAGGCTGGATACTCGCCATACTTGTGGGAGCGCACCCGCGACACGGCCAGAGGGAATCCGCCGGCCAGACCCAGCGCCGCGGGACGGCGGCCCGATTGGTCGGAATCGGCGGCCGACCGCAGGGAAGTCGCCTCCCGGGACCGCCTTGGTTCCGCGCACCTCGGTCCTTTGACCGCCCCGGGTGTTGTTGTGGACTGGTCGGTCGTAACCGCAGTGCCCGACCAACTTTTCAAGGGCGATTCCACCTACTATGTGACGAATTCCGTGACCCTGACCGGCACAGTGACCTTCGAAGGCGGGACCGTGATCAAGTACAGCCCTGGGGGAGCAGCAGGGCTGATCTTAGGGGGCAATCCCACGAACGATGTGGTGAATTGGGAGGCGAGCACATACCGCCCGATTATATTCACAGGTCGCGACGACAATTCCGTCGGTGACGTCATCACTGGTTCCACCGGAGCACTACAGGGGACCTACGCGGGAACCGCCTTGTTCTTGAACGGAGCGGCTAAAACCGTGCCAGCGGTGCTCGCTAACCTCGCCGTCCGGCATGCCCAAGTGGGTGTTAGCGCGGTAAATTATTACCCGACCAAGCCTCTCACGGTGCGGCATGTCCAATTCTTAAACTGCAACGGCGCCTTGAAATTCCAGCTCGGAAGCTCGGTCGCTGATTCGTATTTCGTAGAAAACGCCCTGGTGGTGGGTGGCACTACGGTATTCAAAGATCTCTATTTTGCTCACGTGGTGGGCAGCTACCTGACGGTGGATGGCACGAGTAGTTTTCGGCAAAGCCAGTACAACCCGGATAATTCGTCGGTAACTTTGGCGAGCAGTGTTCTTGTCAACATGGCGACTACCCCCACCTGCAACAGCCCGGACTTTGACTGTTCCAGCACGTTTCACATGTACATTGCCCCAACGATGATGTTTGAGAGTGCCGGGCAGGGCGCTCACTACATTCCCGCCAATAGCCCGCTCTGGAATCTCGCCGGTTTTGGTGGCGTTCCCAGTTATCCCGATTGGCAAAACTTCACTGGCCTTAAGCCCGAGATCCTCTCCGGCTCCAGCTCGGCCACTCAAGTATATGGACCCCGCCCTCCCCCCAGTGGACCAACCTCGCAAGATCGGTTGCTTCCAGGATATCGGTATCCCAAACTGGACTTCATTGTCTCCAACCTGAGCGTGTCGGGAACCCTTACTTTCACCAACGGCATTGCCGTCGGTCTCGCCGGAAACACGGCCATTACGCTGAACTCTACGGCATCGTTTAAAGGCACCGGCCTGCCCGGTCGCCTCAACCGGCTGGTCCGCTTGTCTGCCGTCCAGGAGCTGCCGACGCTTTATGGTGCCTCCGGAACTTCTTTCTCGGCCATCTACGCGCAATCCTCCGGGGCCAACGTCGACTTGCGTTTCACCGAATTCGGTTTTCTGGCCGGTTCTACCTCTTCCCGCAACGTAATCACTTTCGCCAGTTGGCCCCTCTACACGTTCTCGTTGCGCGACTGCCAGGTTCACAACGCGGTACTCAGCCCGTGTGCTGGCACCCTGGACGTCGCGACCGTCAACCTGATCAACAACCTATTTGTGCGGAGTTCGATTACTTGCTCTCGTTATTCCAACCAGAGTGGAATCAGCCAAGTCACGGTAACCATGCGCAATAACCTCCATCGGCTCGGGGTGGTGAATCTGGTGGACGTGGCCAGCGGGTTCTCGGCGCCGCTCTGGAGCCTCAAGGACTCGCTCTTCGATGCATCCACGTTCACCGCCACCGGCCCGTCGGCGACGGCCGCGCAAATCAGTCACAATGGATACGTGGGATCCACTCCTCCGGTTTCTTCGGGGTCCAACAAGACTGGACTTACCGCAGATTACGCCCCCGGTGCCTACGGTCCCTATCCTGCGGGCGCCGGTTCGTCTCCGAGTCTGTCCTCCCTGCGCGAGGTCGGTAGCGTGCTCGCCACTGTCAGGGGACTTTATCATTTTACGACGGATCCCTCAGCTCCGGTCGAAAACATCCTTACTCAAACCGATGAGCGACAAGCCCCCAAAGAAGGCGTCTCTCAAGTGGATATTGGTTTTCATTACGCCGTCGCCCCGGCGCCGTATGACAAGGAAACAGGCTTTGGTGGACTCGATTCTGAGCTGAAGTCCGCTTATTGGGATGATGACAGCAACCCCCAAACCCCGATGGTCCTAATTACCCAATACGCCGCGGACGGCATTCCCGATTGGATCGAGGACACTGACGGGGACGGCAACTGGGACACCACGGAAACCAGTTGGCTCAATCCCGATACCGATGGGGACGGACTCGGAGACTGGGATGAGCTGCTGTTTGGCAGCAACCCGTGGGTGGCAAATGCTGACGGCGAAACCATTCCCGACAATGATCCGCAAACTCCCGACCCTCCGTTCGATGATTCAGACGAATTAGAGCAAGGCACCGATCCACTCATCAGCAACGGAACCATCCTCAAGGCTTCGCAACTGCAAGAATGGAACTTCACCGCCATGGCTGGCAATCCACCCCTGCCGACTCCTACCCAATTCAGTGACAGCGGCCTCCAGCCCGCCTCTCAGGTTTCGACCCCGCCGGAAGCTCTATTCGATGGCCACGCGGCCGTCTTCAACGCGAGCACCACCGGCGTGCTCAAATATCCGGTCAACAGTTCCACGTTTACGCTTCAACACGGCTCCCTTCACTTTGTGTATGTGCCCGCTTGGTACCTGGGCAATAGCACCGACCAGCCCGGGGCGGAATGCCGCTTATTCGAATGCGGTACTTGGAGTTTGAGTGTCAGCGCCAATGGCCGCGCCTTGGTCTTTCGAGTTCCCAAGGCGGGAGGAGGCACGCGGACCGCTTATGTGACTTCCCTTCCCCGGGACGACGAGCAGAACCTGACCCATCGGAGAGCCTACGAAGTGGACCTCGCCTGGACTCGCGGCGGGGTGTGGATGAAGGTCAATAGTCTGACCAAAGTGAACGAATTTGTCGCCGGCGCCGGCATGGGCGACGGGGGAGGCGTGGACACAGCCCCAACCGGCACCGAAATGGTGTTCGGCTCGACCGCCAGCGGAACCCTTCGCGCGCAAGGCTGGCTCGACCAAGTGCAGAGTTTTAATGCGATCTCGCTGTTCGACGGGGCGGACGGGGATCTTTCGCCAAAAAGCTGGGCCAAGATAAGGTTTGAGGACGATCGCCGTTCGCAAGTTCTCTCGGCTTCCCAAGAATCCACGGGGTTGCGTCTCAAATGGGTCCGTGGCTGGGAGGGGGATCCCGCCAAGGTTCCCAACAACTACAAGATAGAAAGACGCGAGTTGCCCAATCCCGTGTGGGCCGATCCGCCGTGGGAGAACACCGGCTTGGGCAACGTCTTCGACCATTCGAAGCTCGATCCTCTGGTCACCTCGCCCTCCACAGCGGGGGTGCGAGAGGGCAAATACTTCGAATATCGGGTGAATCGGAACGGCAAACCGGCCGCCACCACCGTCGCCGCGTGGAAAGGCGCTCTCGCCGACAATCGCGGTCACGCAATTCTCCTGATCGACGAGAATCTCCTGACGGACATCGCCGCCTCGGTTGCAATTCTCAAACAAGATCTCATCACCGATGGCTGGACCGTAACCGATCTTCCCGTCAAACGGCATATAGACCTCGCCTATCCCTACCCAACTCAAACCCAAGGGCTAAATTATATTTCGCAGACCGTGCCCTTGAACAAAGCCAATCAGATCGCGATCAAGAAGACCATCCGAGACACCGTAGCGGCTCATGCAGGCGTGCCCAACGTGGTCTATCTGATTGGACATGTGACCGTACCTTACTCTGGTCTCGACGCCGCCGAGGACGGCCACGCAGATCACGCAGGCGCTTGGCCGGCCGATTCTTGGTATGGCGATTTGTCGTGGGAGCAATCCGGCTCCACCGTTAATTGGAACCCCGACCCCCCAACACCGGTCGAGTGGCCGGATTCCGCGACTGCCGTTGCTGCGAACATCAACAACAACAAATACCTCAATTACAACTATCCCAATGACGGCAAGTTCGACCGTTCGACACTCCCTCCAGAGGTGCCGCTGACCGCCCAGGCCCCGAGCCTACCGGGCCGGCTCGAAGTCGCGGTGGGAAGAATCGATTTCCAGTTCATGGACCCATATCTGGCGGCAGGTGAGAACTTGGCGCAGACCGAGCGCCGGTTGCTCAATAACTATTTGGGTAAGATTCACCGCTATCGACGGGGGGATCCTTCCATTGCCTACGCCGACGATGCCGTAATGCAGCTTATGCTGTTGCATCCCGGGATTCTCAACTCAGCGAGGCGGTTGGCTCCCCGCCAATGGGGAACGGAATTGTTTGATAATGACGACGACGTCTTCTTACAGACCTCCGACCATTTATGGGGAATCCATGAGGATGTGGGGCATCACGCGGTATTTGGTAATGTACCTGATCAGACCAGTCCGCGTTTCCATTTCGTGAACCAGATT
>DLVS01000820.1 GCA_003445095.1 Verrucomicrobiales bacterium | reverse complement strand
AACCCCTGAGCGACGAACGATGGATTGAACTCGCTCGCCGAGCCTACGCTCTGGGCGTCCGAACCTTCCTCACCGCAGACGTCTATGGCGCCGGGGCGGCCGACACTCTGCTGGGACGCGCACTCGCAGGCATTCCGCGAGATTCCTACTGCCTCGTTGGACTCATTGGCCACGACTTCTACTCCGCGAAGCGAGACGGGGCGAAAGGATTTCCGCGGTTCACCGACTCGCGATTGCGGGCGCCGAATGACTTCGCCAACTACTTGAGAATGGCCACCGAGCGATCATTGGAACGGTGCCGAACGGATCACTTCGACCTGCTCATGCTGCACAATCCCGACCAAATCGGATACACGAGCGATCGCGTGTGGACCGCCCTGGAAAAACTGCGAGAAACGAAACTGACCGAACGCCTGGGCGTCGCTCCCGGGCCGGCCAATGGATTTACTCTGGACCTGATCCTTTGCTTCGAGCGATTTGGCGCGTTGTTGGATTGGGGGATTATTATCCTCAACCCGTTCGAGCCATGGCCCGGATCCTTGGTGTTGCCTGCGGCGGTCCAACACGAGGTGAAGCTCATGACGCGGGTCGTCGATTACGGTGGAGTTTTTCACGGCGACGTCCGGCCGGGCCACGTGTTTGGCGCGAGTGACCATCGAGCGTTTCGACCTGCTGGCTGGGTCGAAGCCGCGGATGCGAAGCTGGAACTATTGCGCCCCATCGCCGAACGCCACCACTTAACACCGCTTCAACTCGCCTGCGTCTGGTGTTGGCAACAACCGGCGGTCCAATGTGTCGTTCCGACGCTGATGCAGGAAGTGGGCGAAGGAACCAAATCCGTGGAGACAAAGCTGGAGGAACTCGCCGGTACCCCAGACGTGACATTGACGCCGGAGGAGCTGGAGGTGATCGCCCGAGTCGGTGAGAACCGAGGTTGTATGCTGCTCAAAGGCGCCAGCGCGCAACACGTCGGGGAACCATTGCCCGACCAATGGAAGCTCAGCGACGAGCTTAGAGCGCTGGGGGAGCGCTGGCGCATCGATCCCCAGAAAGACCTGGCCTACTGCCATGCGCCCGAGGCCGCCCACCGATAATACGGAGTGCGGTGGCGAGCGCAATGCGGCTACCGCTTAGACATGGCAATGAGCGTTGAAATCAGACTCGGTCCTCAACTTACTGTTGCGCCGTTTGCCAATGCGGCAGCTCTGCCAAGCCTTCGTCGCCGCAGCCTAAACGTTGGAGCATGAATTCAAAACCAACCAGCATTAGGTCTATCCGTGTCATCGACTCTCATACGGGCGGCGAACCCACCCGGGTTGTGGTCGAGGGTGGGCCTAATCTTAGAGGCGGGACGACGACGCAACAATTAGGAGTGTTCCGCGACCAATTCGACTCGTTCCGATCGGCCGTGGTGAACGAACCTCGCGGATCGGATGTTTTGGTCGGCGCGATCCTGGTTCCGGCCGCCGATCCCACCTGCGCCACCGGCGTCATCTTCTTCAACAACGTGGGCTACTTGGGCATGTGTGGACATGGCACCATCGGGCTCATGGTGACGCTGGCTCATTTAGGCCGAATCGGTCCGGGCAAACACCGAATCGAAACTCCCGTTGGGACTATCACGTCGATTTTGTTTGATGACTATTCCGTAGCCGTGACGAACGTGGCGAGTTTTCGAAGAGCGAAAGCGGTCACTGTGGACGTACCGGGGCTCGGTCGGCTCGAAGGCGATGTGGCGTGGGGAGGGAACTGGTTCTTCCTCGTCGAAAACCACCCGTGGACTCTCGACCGCGCCAGCATCGAAATATTGACGGACGTAGCGTGGCGCATTCGGCAAGCCATCAACGCACAAGGTTTTCCGGAGGTGGACCATGTCGAATTGGTCGGACCGGCGCAGGCGGGCGGGAATGCCAGGAATTTTGTGCTGTGCCCTGGCCGCGCGTACGATCGATCACCCTGCGGCACGGGCACCAGTGCCAAACTCGCGTGCCTCGCGGCCGACGGGAAGCTTGGCGAAGACGAGTCATGGGTGCAGGAAAGCATTCTCGGTTCGACGTTCACTGGACGCTTTCGTTGGTTGAACCGGGAACAGGGCCAGATTGAGCCGATTATCCATGGAACGGCCCATGTTACTGGGGAGGCAACTTTGCGGCTGGATCCGGCCGATCCGTTCTGCTGGGGGATTCGTGGGTGATTTGGACTCGTTCGTGACCGGCCACGGTCTTCGACCTTTTCATCGGCCGGCGGCCTGCGATGTTAGGCCTAAGTCCATGGACCAATTGATTCGAATCGTTAGAATGTGGGCAACCATTGCTGCCGTCGTTTGGCTGCACATTGGCGTGGCGGCGAGTCCGGTGATCAATGAGTTCCTTGCCTCCAACCAGGGCGGATTGGAGGACGAACGCGGCCACACGCCCGACTGGATCGAGATCTTCAACCCCGGACCTGAAACCGTGAATCTCGCCGGCTGGTCACTCACGGATGTCGCGACCAATCTGACCCAATGGAGCTTTCCAGCGACCAATCTGAATGCCGGGAGCTACCTGATCATTTTTGCCTCTGGGGATGATCGCCGCATTCCGGGGATGCCACTGCACACGAATTTTAAACTGAGTGACGCGGGTGAGTATCTAGGGTTGGTCGCGACCAACGGCACAGTTGTTTCCGAGTTCGCACCCAACTATCGCGCGCAATATCCGAACATTTCCTTCGGTCTCGCGCCGGCAACCACGGAAACGCTTGTAGACGCGGAGGCTCCGGCGCGAGCACGGGTTCCAGAGGATGCTTCCGAAGGCATCGACTGGCGGCTGCTTGGATTCGCGGACTCCGCCTGGCGCTCGGGAACAGGTGGCGTTGGATATGAATCGACGCCGGCGGATTACGCCGGGCTCTTGGGACTCGACGTTCGTGAGGAGATGTTGGAGCACAATACTTCGGTCTACGTTCGAATCCCCTTCACGGTGGAGCGGCCGGAAGAGCTGACCGGACTCCGCTTACAGATTCAATATGATGATGGGTTCGTTGCTTGGTTGAATGGTCGTGAAGTTGCTCGCCGCAATGCCCCGGAAACACTGGCATGGAATTCCCTCGCGAGCGGCGACCACCCGGACGGTTTGGCGGTCATCCCAGAACAAATCGATCTAACCACGCTCTTAGGAGACCTGGAAGCCGGGGCCAATATCCTGGCGATTCAAGGGCTGAACAACGGGCTAGCGAGCAGCGATCTCTTGGTGCGGGCGGCGCTCGAAGCAGATCGGGCCGGCCCAGCGAACTCAGAAGCCTACTTCCCGCAGCCCACGCCGGGCGTCGCCAATCGGGGAGGAACTCCCATCTTGGGCCCGTTGATTCATGACGCGAATTTTACCCCGACCAATCCTGCCCCGGCCGACGACGTGTGGATCACTGTCCGAGTGACGCCGACCGAAGGACCGGTCGCGACGGTGAATTTGATTCACCGCGTCCGATTCGGCGCGGAAGTCGTCACGCCGATGTTTGATGACGGAACACACCAGGACGGTGCTGCAGGTGATGAGGTTTACGGCGCGCAGATTCCTGCCGGAACGGCAATCGCGGGGGAGCTGGTCAGGTATCGCCTCGAAGCAGCCGATTCAGCGGCG
>DLVS01000112.1 GCA_003445095.1 Verrucomicrobiales bacterium | reverse complement strand
GTCCGCCCTTGCAAAACCATCCGCGCCGAGTGCAATCCAGTATGAACCGAATCTGTCCGGCAATAGCTCCAAGATTCGTTTCGCTTCCAGCACCCCAGGAAGAGGGCTAACAGTTCCGCCTTGCCATTGTTTCCAACCGCTGGCGCATCGTATTAAGACCTCTCCTGTAGGTGCACGAACGACGTCCCGGACCTCATCGTTATTGTTGGTGCAGCAATTCGCGGGCAGCCAACTACTCCCCTCCAGGAGCGACAGTGAGAGCGCCAAATAGGTCCTGAGACTTTTGTTTCGGGGTCCAGATAGAGACGTCCCGTCAACGAAAATCCCCTCGCCACTCAAATCCTCCGGAAGCCCGTCTGCTTGAGAAAACCGGAGTCCTTTGGCTCGATCTGCTCTAACAACGCCCTGCGATGTCAATGTCCAGGAGACTCCGACTGTGGGCTCAATCACCGCGAACGCCGCCATCTTTTCTATCTGAACCGGAAGTTCCTTTTCGCGGCCCCACATCACCCAGCTAGCGCCATCGAACACCCACATACCGTCCGGACTTCCCATCCAAAAAGAACCCGACGCCGTAAATCCGGTTGAAAACGTCCCGGAATGCTCGCGCTCGTCTTCTCCCACGGACGGAAGCGTCCTCGCCCCTGGCACCGGCTCCCAGCCGTCCTCATTGTGGAGGCCATGTCGCTGCGCCTCCCGCGAACCACCGCGTGCTTCTTCGCCACGACTCAGCAATTCATTCTCCCGCTCCCGCGCAGCTACAGCGGAGTGGGAGAGGACCGGGGTGAGGGCTCTCCGAAACACGTCCCTTGGATTCTGCGTTTTAAACCACACCTCTCCCGCCGGATTGATGGCGACTTGATCCATCCAGCCGGGAATGTCTGGGCCCCGTTTGGCCGCTTGCTCGAAGAGCCAGTGTTCGTGGGGAGCTGTCAGTGGTCCGTTGTCAGTGGTCAGTGGTGCGCTCTCGTGTCGCGGGTCTTTTGCCACGGACAACTGACTACTGACGACGGACTCTCTTCTAAACTTCCACAGCCCATAATATCCGGCCGTCACCCAAACCGAGCCTTCGGGATGCACCGCGAAATCGCGTGCTTGCGACCATGGGCGTTTGGGCAACGGCACCGGCTCCAAGCGACCGTTCACGAATCGACTGAAACCGTTCGTCGTCATAAACCACGTCGCGCCGTCAGGTCCTTGGGCGATCCGCTTCACGCTCCCGCCGAAAATGCTGTTCGTGCCTGTTGCGTTAGTACTGACGGGATACTGAGCGAAGGGTTTGCCGCCCGGATAATCCCGTTCGGGAAGGAACCGCGACACTCCGCTTTCGTGGCCTACCCACACCGTCCCATTGGTTTCCGCGTGCAGTGCTAGAATATCATTGGCCAGCAAGCCATCCGGTGACGCGAGCAATGTGAACTCTGCGCCGTCGTAACGCGTAATCCCGCGCCCCGGTGAACCGAACCAAGCTCGGCCGAGTGCATCGAAACACACAGCGGTGACGTGACCATCGGCCAATCCGTCCTCGAGGGTGTAGGCCCGGACATGGGCTTTGCGGAAGGGCGGGATGGATAAATTGGCCTCGGCGGTCTCCGCGGGCCGCACGGTGAACAGAAGAGAATCGGCCGTCGCCGCGGCGTCTGCTGATCCCTGGGGAACGCCCGCGTCTCGCGGGTTGTCTTGGGCGTCGCGCCCAAGACCTCGTTCCCCTATCTGGGGGAGCGTGCCCGCCTCGGGTGCTCGGGCGGACGCCTCGTCCGCCCTCGGCTCCCCCGCCGATTGCTTTGCCGCTGGCCCACTGCTGCTGGCGGGGGCGCCTGCCGTTGCTGACGGGGCGTCGGCAACAACACCCGGGGCGGGCGTGCTCCCCGTTTCGCCCGAGGCGGGCGGAGAGATGGTGGGTTGGGAATCCGGCGCGACGCCGGATTCAGCACGCGCTACGCGTGCGCTCCCCAGAGAGTTCGTGAAATACACGAACCCATTCGCCGTATGGGCTCGGAGCTGATACTCGCCCGGCGGCAGCTTGAGGAACCGGAACATTCCGTTGGTACGCGTCAGCGTCATCCAATTCGTCGCTCCCGTAGCCGCCGACGGAAGAAGGCGCTGACCGTTTTCCGGCGCCTGCCCTGAACCTTCGATCCGCGTCTGAGAACCACCAGGCGCAGTAGAAACCGTCTCCCTCTCCCGCGGAGCCCTAGCGGAGTGGGTGATGGCCGCGTCGTCCACTCGCAACGCCTCGACCAACACATCGGCCATCGGGCCGCCGCCGAGGTCGGTCACGAACCCAGCGAGCGAGACGATGGTTTGAGCGTCAAAGTTCCACCGCCCAGTTTTCTTCAGCGTCTCGAACTCAACGTCCGAAAAGACCTGTTGTGTACCGATTCCCAAGCCTTCGTGCTCCAGTTCAACTGTGAAAGGAGGATCACCGGTGACCACAATGACGAAATCGCCATTGGTGTCTGTATTGAATTGTTCTAACCGACGATTTTCCTTAACAAGCTGACCTTGGGCCCCCTTCACAAAGATGGAAGGCTCATTCAAGTCCATCCTGGACAAGTCTCCTTCTGGCGACACGAGTTCCCAGGCTTCCTTTCGTCCCAGCGCAGCTGTCCAAAGTATGCGGTTATCAGAACCGAGGTACATGCGCCCTTGCATCACGACGGGTGGGTTTGCTGCGCCAGCGAGTGTTTCTAGATTCTCGGCACGGACGACCTTTGCGTCGCCGACGAATTGGCCATCGAGCTGATTGGTTGTCCCGTCGCGGGCCGTCCCGTCATTAAAATTGTAATAGGCCAGCAACCCGGGCTCGCGCCCAGTCAGTTCGCGGAACATGTTTGCCCGTATCTGCTGCTCGTCCCGCTCGATGGCCCAGACTCTCACCTCATCAACTTGCCCTCCCATATCCAAACCCCAAATCTCCTGTTCAAGATAGGGGCGCTGATTATACCAGACATGGCGTCCAATCAGGTTCTGGGCTTCAGGGGGATGTTGACTGGGGCCAGCGGCGCCTCCGAGCCCTGCGCTTCTGCGGATTCCATCCACATAGACCACAACGAAGGGACCCCTGGATACAATGGCAATATGATGCCATCTCCCCCGCGTCAGCCCCGCATCTAAATGAGATCGCATCGGTTCGTTGGGTGTGCCATGTTGAACAAGTAAAGTGTGACCGAAGAACGGTGAGTCTGTTTCGTCCCACCAGTTTTTTGCATAGAGCGGGATTGGAGTGTCGCTGAAGTCGAAAAGGAATAGGTGCTGTGCCTGCGTATCCCATTTGGCCAGCATCTCTACCGTAACGACATCGTTGGTGAACCGAAACGGCGGCAACTTGACATATGCATTGGTGATGGCGATGTCGAGGACGCCATTCGTCAACAAGTCTGTCTCTATGGTGGCATGATTGACTGCAAATGGACCCGGCGTCTCGATTGTCGTCGCTTTCTTGGTCATCCAACCATTCAAGTTGTTGGTGGACGAATCTCGGGCAGTTCCATCATCAAAGTTCCAAAGGGCGAGCAGGTCGCTCTCGGTTCCGGTGAGCCTACGATGCATGGCGGTCCGAATTTCCTCATCGCTGCGCCGACGATTCCATATTCGGACTTCGTCCACCTGGCCGTCGAATGGCAGGTCGATCCGATTGTTACCGGGCGAATCGCCGCTTTCTTGGCCGATGAGGTTTGCTGGCTTTGGATTTTGCTCGTCCTCGAATGCATCACCGGTCAGGGAGAGACTAACCGGCTCTCCGTCCACCAGCAGTCTTGTCGAGGACTTGTCCACGATGAAGGCAACGTGGTGCCAAGCGTCCAAACGGAGTGCGTTTCGGCCACTCTGGCTGCGGCCGTCAAGTCCTGTCCTGAAGTCCTTAAACC
>DLVS01000658.1 GCA_003445095.1 Verrucomicrobiales bacterium | reverse complement strand
CTGGCGAGCCCGCATACGCGGCAATCTGCGCATCGTTCCAGCTCCAGCGCTCGTCCAATTGCGCCGCGCTGCGAACGTACGAGCGTACGGCTAGCAACTGGCGGCCCGTGCCCTCTATCGCGCCGAGCGTCTCGATCACGCGTGCGTCGAGCCCGGCACGCATCGCCGCAAGGTTCTCCTCGACGGTGTCCCCGGCGAAGGTTCCTGGGGCGACGATCCAACACAGGGCACACGCAGGGAGGTAGTGAGGCAACCGCCGCCGCGCCGATCCTCGGCCGAGTGAAAGGCGCTTCATCAGAAAGCCGAATTCGAACATTTGAGGGCTCCAGTGAACGCGCGTCCAGCTCCGATATGCCGCGGTGCAACCTTGGTGCGGGGTACGACAAAGGGACAACATCATCCTAGTCCTGCATCAGGTAACTTGCGGCACGAGATAGTGCCGTCAGGCACAGATGGAGAACCAGGTGGCGCGTATTCCAAAGGTTTCCTCGCTGCTGATGGTGATGTTCTGCGTGCGCGCCTTTGCACAAGCCGAACCACCAATCGCAATTGAACTCGCAAAGATTGCGGCTGAGGCGCCTGATCCCAACCATTCCGGCGTCTACCCCGCATTGTCGCGATTCTACGGCGAGCGTCACTACCAACCGATCTGGACCGACGCGTCCGGTTTCAACGCGGCAGGCCGCAGCGTGCTGGGGGTTCTGACAAAGGCGGATCTCGAAGGCCTGTCGCCGGATGACTATCTCATCAACCCGCTCGCAGGCGCACCGGTGCGGCCGGAAGGCGTTGCCGCCGCCGAAATTCAGTTGAGCACGACGATCCTGCGATTTGCACGCGATCTCGGCTGGGGCGTGACGCTGCCGTCGGAAGTCGACTCCGACAACAACTATGAGAAGGCGACGTTCGACGGCTATCTCATCCTCCAGAGGGTGGCGTCGGCGCCGGATCCGGGAGCGGCGTTGCTCGGCTTCGCGCCAAAGAGTCTGGCCTATGTACTACTCAAGAAGGCGCTGGCCCGATTGCGCGAGATCCGATCGAACGGTGGCTGGTCGACCGTCAGCGCCGGACCGACACTGCGCCTCGCCGACTCCGGTCCCCGCGTACAGGAGTTGCGCAAACTTCTGGTCGAACGGGGCGACCTCGATGCGCAGAATGCTACGGGAGATACGTTTGATGCTCAGCTGGTCGACGCGTTGACAAGGTATCAGCGCCGTCTCGGGCTGGAGCCGGACGGTGTGTACGGATCTGACGTGGTCCGCGAACTGAATGTTCCTCTCAGCACCCGGATTCTGCAGGTTCGCCTTGGACTCGAGCGCTTGCGCTGGTTGCCGGATGAGTTCACCGGGCGTCGGGTGGGGGTGAACCTGGCCGATTTCCGCGTGTACGTGCTGGACGACGACGTCGTGACCTTCGAGACCCGTGCCGTCGTTGGCAAGGAATTCCACGAAACACCCATGTTCAGCGCCACGATGACCTACCTGGTCATCAATCCGTACTGGAATGTGCCGACCAGCATTGCCAGGAATGAAATCTTGCCGAAGATCAGGAAGGATCCAAACTATCTGACTCGCAACCACATGGAAGTGAATGGATCCACCGTGCGCCAGCTCCCCGGACCGTGGAACGCGCTCGGTCGCTACAAGTTCATCTTTCCGAACGCCCACAACGTCTACCTTCACGATACGCCGTCAAAGGCATTGTTCGATCGTGCCCAGCGTGCCTACTCGCATGGCTGCGTGCGGGTGGACAATCCGGCGGGCCTGGCGGCCGTGCTGCTCGCCGGACAGGGATGGACTCCCGAGCGCATTGCCTCGGCAGTGGACACTGGCGTCGAGACGGTGGTCACGCTCGATGTGCCCATACCCGTGCACATCTCCTACATCACGGCGTTCATGGATCAGCACGGCGAGCTGAACTACCGGCGCGACGTCTACGGCCGCGATCGCAAGCTCATCGCCGCGTTGGAGCGTCGTGGCGCCGGATCATGGGCGCAGTAGTTCGAGGACCACTTCTTCTTCTCGCTCAAGGCGGCTCGCCAAGTGACCGTGCCGTTGCAAGATTGCGGCGCCTCAAGCGATGAAGCGGCGAACGATGTCGTTGTAGCGCTCCGGCTGTTCCAGCATCGTCAGGTGCGAGCAGTCGCGCAGCACCTTCAAGCGTGATCCGCCAATCCCCTTGTGAATCGTCTCGGCACAGTCGAGAGTCACCTCGTCGAATTCTCCCGTAGTGATCAGCGTCGGCAACTTGATCATGCCGAGATCCGCGCGTCGCTCCCAGTCCTTGATATTGCCCACAATGGTGAATTCGTTCGGCCCATTCATGATGCGGTAGGCAGGCGACTTCGAAAGATTGACGATGGCAGCCTCGAACTCGGGTGGCGCCGGCTTCACGCGGCACAGGTGCAGATCGTAAAAAGCTGTCACGAGCGACTGATACTCAGGCGAGTCTTGCTTGCCCGCAGCTTCAAGTTCCTTGAGTCTGACGCCGGCGCCGTTCGGGAGTGCGTCCAGGAGTCGCCGCATGCCCGC
>DLVS01000462.1 GCA_003445095.1 Verrucomicrobiales bacterium | reverse complement strand
CCGCCCTTGCCGGAAGCCACGGCCACAACCCGGCGAATGTGCGGTAGGCGATTCTTGGCGGGCATTCCGCCAGGAGTCGACGCGGCTTGCTGGGGCGTCGGCACTTTCACCTGCACGTGGGCATCAGTTAGTCCAGGGATTCCATTGCGCAGGGCCAGCCGCGCGGCGTCCGCGATCTGCTCGGCCACCTCCTGTGCGGGCGAGGTCAGTTCGATCTGGACTCCGACAGCCGCGCCATCGACTTGGACCTCCCTTATTAGGCCGAACGACACGATGTCTCGGCTGTAGCCGGGATACTTCACCTGCCGCAGGATTTGGAGAACCGCCTCTTGGGTAATCATGTCGGGAACCGGAAATGGCGCGGTGCGAGCGATCAGTGGGCGGCTTTTCCCGAAACATCGGCCGCGTGCTCGCTGAACGATTTGCCACGTCCGGTCGGGGCGATGACTGAGTCAATAATGCCTCGCTCGAACTCGTCCCACATGGGTGACATTCCGCGGAGTTTTTCGACAATCTTGGCAAACGTTTCGACTACGTAATCGACGTCGGCTTCGGTTGTATCGCGTCCGAGCGTCATGATGATATTGCCTTGCGCCAAGGCGTGATCGAGACCGATCGCCGCCAGGACGTGTGAAATCTTCAATGATTTGCTGACACAACTGGAGCCGCTGGCCACGGCGATTCCGTTGAGATCACACAGCAGCAATTGACCTTCTCCTTCGATGAATTCTGTGGAGAGGTTGAGATTGGTAGAGATGCGTTTGGGACCTGGCTCGGGCCCATTCAGCTTAATGTACTTCACCCGCGTTTTTAGACCGTCCCACAAGCGACGCTGGAGCCGGGTGGTCAAAGCGATCCGCTCGGCCATGTCCCGCAGCGCGACCTCGGCCGCGACACCAGCGCCGACGATGGCTGGAATGTTTTCGGTGCCAGCGCGGCGCCCACCTTCTTGCACTCCTCCATGAATGATCGAAACGAGCCGGGCCTTTTTGTTGCGATAGAGGACGCCCACACCCTTGGGGCCGTAAAATCGATGGGGAGAAAAACTAACCATCGCAGCGCCCCAAGTCTTGACGTCCACTGGCAACCAGCCGGCACTAGCCTCACAATCTACGTACAGGGGCACTGCCTTTTCCGCGCAAATGCGGCCAACCTGCACAATCGGCTGAATGGTGCCGATGTCGTGGTTGACGTGATGAACCGCGACCAGGACCGTCTGAGGAGTCAAGGCTGCCTGCAACTCGTCCAGCTTGATGATGCCGTCCCGATCCACGCCGACTCGAGTGCAGGTCCAACCCTGCTTTTCCAGAAACTCCACCGAATTGATGATGCTGGGATGCTCGGTTGCGGAGACTACCAAATGCTTGCCCTTGCGCTCGTTGGCGTAAGCGACGCCTTTGATCGCCAGATTGGACGATTCGGTCCCGTCCGACGTGAAGAAGATCTCCTCTTCGCTGTCGGCATTGATCAACGCAGCGATTTGCCGCCGAGCCTGCTTGAGAGCATCGCGGACGCGGAGTCCGTGTTGGTGCAATGACGACGCGTTGCCGAACCATTCGGTGAAGTATGGCTTCATTGCCTCGAAGGCTTCGGGCAGCAGCGGCGTGGCGGCTTGGTGGTCGAGATAAACTTGTCGCATAAAGGTTAGTTGGCTTTCAAAATTTCGTTAAGGTGACGTCTGCCATCGATGACTCGCTGGATGAAAATACACTCCTCTTTCACGGAGTAGGGGACTAACCTAGGTTGAAATCTTTTAACCTTCCCAGGAAGAAGGCCCACAACATTTAAGTCCTTCCGCAAGCGACCTAGGCTCGGGTTCCGTCCAAGCTCAGAAAAAGTTTCTTCTGCTGCACGCGCGAAACCCGAGGCCAACACCTAGCTTACGCAGGCAGCGGTAAATATCCTCACGGTCGCAGAAAATGTGTTCGCTTGACTCGACAGGTCGACTCACGACAGGCGACCAATGATGGCTTCGGCGTCGCCGGAAGCTTTAGGATCGCCTGCTGGATTTCCGATGGTGCTCATTTCAATGAGAAATGGAGCAAGGGCTGGCGCGGCGGCAACTGAGATTCAGACCTCAAGCGGCGACTGGTTCTGGCTGGCGAGCGCGATTCGCGGCTTCTGGATGCTTTTTCACATAATCCTCCAGCGCCGCTTTCAGCGCTTCCTCCGCGAGCACCGAGCAGTGAATTTTGACCGGAGGCAGGCCGCCGAGAGCGTCCACGACCTCTTGGTTCGAGAAATTCATCGCCTCGTCGATGCTGCGACCGCGAATCAATTCGGTCGCCATGCTGGAACTGGCAATGGCCGAACCACAACCGAAGGTCTTGAAACGCGCGTCCTCGATTTTGCCATCCTTGATCTTGAGGCTGATCTTCATGATGTCGCCGCAGGCGGCGGCGCCGACTTCGCCGACGCCATCGGCGTCTTTGAGGTCGCCCATGTTTCGCGGGTTCATGAAGTGATCCATGACCGTCGAATTATAGAGAGTGTAGGTATCGCTCATATTTCAAATTCAGGTTCAGGTAAGTTGCAGTTTTCTAGAAGGGGACTTGGGTGAACGCGAGGTCGCGTGAGGATGTTTCGGGCCGGAAAGTGACTGAAGAGTCTGGTAGTCGGCAAAGGAGGTGTGGCGCTGGGACAATTGGGCCACGGTAGTACGGGCGAACACTTCCTTCACGCGATCTTGAGCCTCGGTGAAAAGTCCGCACAAGGCGCAGCCTCCTTTGTGGGTACAATCGGACTCCGGTTCCAAACAACGCTGGAAGGCAATCGGGCCCTCCACGGCCTCGATCACCTCAAGAACTGTAATTGTTTCAGGTGATCTCAGCAGTGCAAAACCACCCCCGGAACCACGAGCCGATCTCAGGATGCCCACTTTGGCCAGGCTTTGAAAAATCTTACCCAAGAACGTCGCCGGCACGCCCTCTTCCTGGGCAATGGCATCCACCATTGCGACGGTATCCAACGGCCGGCGAGCGAGGGCCAAGAGGCCCAACATCGCATACTCACTAGCGCGGGTGACTTGCATGGTGGTTAATCGGATGCTTTTGGTCTGCTTCCGGACTCCAGCGTAAGCAGTGACTTCCAAGAGTCAACGGCCGAAGCAGATAATTCTGGTCTGATTCGCAATTTCCGCGCTGAAAGCCCCGTGGCTGAATTCGAAAAGGAAGACATGATCTTCATTTCGATTCAGGGTTATCGTCCGGACGTGCAAGCGCTGTTGGAGTTGTTGATCAGGGAATTAGAACGTCCGAGACCGTTCCCGCCCCAAGTGATTCGCCATTTGGGAAGCTCCTACGGAGTCGGGCGCGACGGCGTAGGGCAGTTCCTCGACCAACAGCTCGCCTCGCTGGACGACGCGGAGATCGATGTTCTCCTCTCTCCGGTTTATACTCCCAAGCTCCGAGATCAGGCTCCGTTCGCCGCGCTGCTCGGGCGAGATTCAGTGCCGAAGGAAAAGTGGCCGCAACTTATCGACCGGTTGCTCGCGCGGCCGACGGTGGGTCGTGTGCAAACTGAAGATGGGGAGGAACACTCAATTCCCCTACGGCAAGTCACTCTAGAACGATTTGTGCATCGCTTGCGCTTGGAGGGGACTCTTCCCGAGGCTATTGCGCGGCTTATCACTTCGCGTGCCCGGGAGTCGGATCGTCCCTGGCTGCTCGCGCTTGGACGCCGGGCCGTGTGGGACACAGAGGCGCGGCAGGATATTCTCGCGCGTTATTTGGTGGCCGTGGATCCGTCGGGGCTCCATTTCGAGAGCGATGCTCAAGCGCTGCTTAAGTTGATGGAGACTTCGCTTCCAACCGGTGTCGCGGAACTCCTAAAGCGATTGCCCGACTGGGAGGAGACGCTCCGTAGCCAGTTGGCCAACGCCAGTGCGCCGAGGCCGTTTTTCAACCTCCAAGTGCAGGAAATGCATGGCGGAGGCCGGGATCAGCGCCGAGGGAGCGCCGCTGCCGCGGCTCAGCATCAGGTTGAGTTGGAGTTTTTGCGCCGGCTTCAGGTGGCGCTCCTGGACTAAAACCAGTCTTGAGCCGGCCGTTTCGCTGCTGTGTCATCTCGAACCATTCCTTCCTCCAGGTAGTACCTCATGAATCACCTCAACTCTCCCTCGGCGGTTACCCCCTTCGGCCTCAATCGACGAGAGGTGTTGAAAGCGGCCCTTGCTGGTGCCGGGCTCTCCGCGCTCTCGCCTGGGGCTGTTCAAGGGGCAGAAGCCATCGTCCGTGCTCCCGACCTTCGTCGCGGCTCGCCCAAACGGTACGAGATGAAAAAGTCGATCAACCTGTGGGCTTTCCCCTATCCGGACCGAATGACGCTGCGGGAATGCCTCCAACTCGCCAAAGATGCCGGATTCGACGGAATCGAATTGAACTACGATCTGGACAACGACCTTTCTCCCAAATCCACCGCCAGAGACTACACCGCCATCCGAAAAATGGCTGACTCCATAGGAATCGAGATCAGCGGATTGTGCTCGTTTCTTTTCTGGCCCTATCCGCTCACCAGCAACGATCCGGTCAAACGTGCGCGCGGACTAGAGCTCGCCGGGCAAATCGCGCAAGCGGCTCATGATCTTGGGATCGAGAACGTGCTGGTGGTCCCCGGCGCGGTCCACATTCCGTGGCGAACCGACCACGAGCCAGTGCCGAACGATGTTTGCGAGCGACGCGCCAAGGAAGCCGTCGGCCAGCTCGCTGCTCAAGCGGAGAAGCTCAAGGTGTCGCTCAATATGGAAAACATTTTCTTCAACGGGTTCCTCATGACTCCGATGGAGATGAATGCGTTCGTGGACAGCTTGGGAAGCGAACACGTTCGCATTCACTTCGATACGGGGAACATCTCCATGTTTCAGCACGCGGAGCATTGGGTTCCGATTTTGGGCCGGAGAACCAAGAATATTCACCTGAAAGAATTCACCAAGAAGGGCACGGATTTTTCGCTCGAAACCTTTCGGCCGCTTCTGGACGGGACCACTAACTGGCCCGCGGTGACTGAAGAACTCGACAAACTGGGCTATCGCGGGTTTTTGACCTTCGAGTACTTCCACCCGTATCCGCATTATCCAGAGGCATTGGTCTGGCAAACGTCCGACTCGCTCGACCGAATCCTTGGCCGGAAGTCCTAGGCTCGCGATCCGAACGAAAAAACTCCCAGCTCGCCTGAATGGCAACCCGCATTCCCCGTCTGACTGTGGCCAGCGACTCTGTAACCAAACAATCCTACGACGACTCACCCCATTAATCCGTTGCCCTTTTCTGGTCCTGATCACACCGCCGCTCGGGTGCTCGTGGACGTGACTGGGGCGGACCCTCTTTGGAGGAGGGGCACGCCAACTTCGCGAACCCGGCAATATCTCCAACAGCTGGGCGGGAGACCATTCAAAGCCACGGTGGGGACTAGGCTCGGTCACCCAACGCGCACCGCTCCGAGGCGGCTCGCACCTCGCGATTTCGTGTCTCTCCTCCATAATTCCCCGGATTCGCCGCCCGCATTGTCTCTCCGGAGTTGGACACGCGTCTCGGCCGAAGGCAGGATGGGCCAATGGCTCCAGTCTTGTTGACCCCGATCGGGACCGAATTGGCAATCAAATGGGCCGACGGCACGGAAGATTTCATCCCGTTGGAAACTTTGCGACGGGCTTGTCCTTGTGCGTCGTGCGCGGGGGAAAAGGATGCTCTTGGCCAAGTTCATAAACCGACGCCTCGGCCTTACGGGCCCGCGGCGTTTTCGCTGGTGAGCAGCGCCCTGGTGGGTGGCTATGGATTCCAGCCCCGCTGGGGTGATGGCCACGGAACAGGGATCTTCTCTTGGGATTATCTACGCCACTTGGCTGCTCGCGGTCAGTAGCTGGGGCGGGTCAATCGGGCGGTGCGGTCGTGCCTCTCGTTTGCCTGGTGGGGAAAGCCCTACAACAGATTCTCGCGTTCCGGTTGCCAGGCGGCCCGGCGGCTGCTCCCTTCGTCACGTTCACGAAACTTCACTACGCATGCTTTGTTTCCGCGCCTTGCTATCTGTCGGTTGTCTCGCCGCCTGTCTGTTGGTTCCGACTCGAGGAGACGTCATCCTTAACGAATTCCTCGCCAGTAATCAGCGGAATTTGGCCGACCGTGATGGTGAATTCTCGGATTGGATCGAAATCTTCAACACGGGACCGGCGGCGGTCAACTTAGCCGGTTGGTCGCTCACGGACGACCATGCGGAGCCTCATAAATGGACGTTTCCTGCCACCAATCTCAATGCCGGTGCCTATTTGTTGGTGTTCGCGTCGGGCAAGGACCGGACCAACGCGGGCGTGGAGCTGCACACGAGTTTTAGTCTCAACGCCGATGGCGAGTACCTGGCGCTATTTCCGCCCGAATCCGACATTCCTGCCACCGAGTTTGCCCCGGAGTTTCCCCGCCAACAGGCCGACGTTTCTTTCGGTTTCGCGGGCGGCCAACCCAGATTCTTCAATCCACCGACTCCTCGCGCCGCCAACGGGCCCGGCTTTGCCAACTTCGTTGCCGACACCAAATTCAGCCACGATCGCGGGTTCTATGTTCAGCCGTTTGATTTGGTCATTACCTGTGCCACCGCTGGCGCGACCATCCGATACACCACCAATGGGGCTCCTCCCACCGCCACCACCGGTTTGGTCTACAGTGGTCCAATTCCGATCGTGGGTACCAAAGTGATCCGCGCCGCCGCTTTCAAGACTGACCTGCAACCGTCGGGAGTGGACACGCAGACCTACCTGTTCGCGGAGGACATTTTCAAGCAGTCCGCCGATGGGAAGGCTCCGCCCGGATGGCCCACTTCTTGGGGCAACAACGTGGTGAACTACGGCATGGATCCGGACATCGTGAACTCGGCGACGTATAAGGATGAGCTTCGACCGGCGCTAGCGTCGTTGCCGTCGTTCGTCGTCGTCACGGAACTCAGGAACCTCTTCGACGCCACCACCGGAATTTACGCCAACGCGGGCAACGACGGCCGAGCCTGGGAGCGCCCCGCCTCTTTGGAATTGATCAATCCCGACGGTGCCGAGGGGTTCCAAGTCAATTGTGGCATTCGTATCCGCGGCGGTTTTTCGCGCGACAGCAACAACCCAAAGCACGCGTTTCGCTTCTTCTTCCGGGAAGAGTATGGCGCTCCCAAACTTCGTTATCCGCTCTTTGGCGACAACGGAACCGACACCTTCGACAACATCGATCTCCGGACCTTTCAAAACTACTCGTGGAGCTTCCAGGGGGACTCGCGCGGAGTTTTCTTTCGAGACCAATTTAGCCGCGACGCGCAGCTCGATCTGGGATTCCAAGCGGAACGTGGGAATTACTACCACCTCTTCATCAATGGCCAGTACTGGGGCCTCTACAACACCTGCGAACGTCCCGAAGCCAGCTATGGCGAAACGTACTTCGGCGGCCGAAAGGAGGACTTCGATGTGATCAAAGTCGAGGCGGGCCCGTACGAGATCAACGCCACGGATGGCAACCTCGCGGCTTGGCAAACTTTGTACGCGTCTCTTCGGACCAAACCCGTCACGGACGCGACTTACCTGAAGCTTCAAGGCCTTAATCCCGACGGCACACCTAACTCGACCTACCCGATTCTGCTCGATGTCGACAACCTCATTGACTACATGCTGGTCATGTATTTCGGCGGAAACCTCGACGCGCCGATTTCCAATTTTCTTGGGAATACTTCCCCGAACAATTTCTATGGTATGCGTGATAGGACGGGCCGATCCGGTGGCTTCAAGTTCTTTGCCCATGATGCCGAGCATACGCTCCTCGAGGTGAACGAGGATCGCACGGGGCCGTTCAGCGCCGGCAGCTCCGGCGTCTCGAAGAGCAATCCGCAATACTTCTTCCAGCAATTGACGAGCAATCCGGAGTTCCGACTTCGGGTAGCTGACCGAATCCAACGTGCCTTTTTTAACGGTGGGCCATTGACGGTCGAGGCCAACCGACGCCGAGTGTCGAAGCGGACGAACGAGATCGCGTCCGCGGTGGTTTTGGAATCAGCGCGCTGGGGCGACTCTAAGCGCGCGCAACCCTTTACTCGAAACGGCGAGTGGCAGACCGAGGTGAATCGCATCCAATCGAGTTATTTCCCGCAGCGGGCGACCGCAGTGCTGAACCAATTCCGCGCTGAAGGATGGCTACCAGCGGTGGTGGCACCTTCATTCAGTCAACATGGCGGCCCGGTGAATTCTGGCGCCCAAATCACCATCGCGGCACCGGCCGGCACAATCTATTACACGACCGACGGAAGTGATCCGCGCTTGCCGGGAGGTGGAATCTCACCCTCCGCCCGAACTTATTCGGCGCCGGTTGAGCTTACTGAAAATGTCCAGCTCCAAGCTCGGGCACGCTCCCTGAATAACGATTGGAGCGCTCTCACCAGTGCGAACTTCCTGATTATTCAGACCTGGACCGATGTGTTGATCACTGAGCTGATGTACCATCCCACCGCGGAGGATGGGGCCGATCCAGACGATTTTGAGTTCGTCGAACTCAAGAACGTTGGCGGGATCGAGCGGGACTTGAGCGGGGTCCAGTTTACCAATGGGATTCGCTACACCTTCCCGAACGGAACCCGCTTGCCGGCGGGTGGCTTTTTGGTTTTGGCCAGCCGAGAATCTACGTTCACGAACCGCTATCCGAATCTTCGACCGTTTGGGGTCTACGCTGGAAAGCTCGCCAACTCGGGTGAGCGCCTGACCCTGATTCATGCGGCGGGTGCACCCATCTTCGACGTGAGCTGGTCCGACCAGTTGCCCTGGCCCTCGTCGGCCGATGGAGACGGATTTTCCCTGGTCCCAAGGAACCCCAACGCCAATCCGAATCCTAACGACCCGGCGCAGTGGCGTGCCTCGGTTCAATTGGGAGGTTCCCCGGGAGCGGATGATCCGGTTCTGACCGTGCCCCAAGTGGTCATCAATGAGGTGTTGGCTCACACCGATCCGCCCGACCTAGATGCGATCGAACTCTACAATCCTTCGGCCTTGCCGGCGGATGTTTCGGGTTGGTTCCTGAGCGATGATCGAAACACCCCGAAGAAGTATCGCATTCCGGGCGACCGCATTGTTCCGCCTGGAGGCTATCTCGTGTTCGATGAGGAGGACTTCAATCGTCTCGGGGAACCGACCGCCTTCACCTTCAGTTCGCATGGGGATGAGGCGTATCTATTCAGCGCGGATTCGGCCGGCAATCTCACGGGCTATAGCGATGGCTGGTCTTTTGGTGCGTCCGCCAATCGGATCAGCTTCGGGCGTTACACGAACTCTGTGGGTGAGGTTCAGTTCCCCGCGCAACGAGAGTTGACGCTTCGCGGGAATAATGCGGGGCCGGCCGCAGGTCCGATTGTCATCAATGAAT
>DLVS01000119.1 GCA_003445095.1 Verrucomicrobiales bacterium | reverse complement strand
CCACGCTCTACCCTCTTTCCCTACTCGCCTCTATTCCTATCTCCGACCCAGCTAAGGAGGAATAGGCGCTCCAGTCGGCGGTCCGCGTGCCGCGGCAAAGCGGTGTCAACGCTGCGCACTGTCACCACACTCCACCTGGCCGCCGCACGGTTCATGGTCCCGATGCGCGTCCGATTGGGGACGAAGGAACTCCCCAAGACAACGGCATGGTTTGGCCGCGGTCTCAACATTTATGCAGTGACCGCTTTTTCTGGAGAACGGCCTTTTGGATAGCCGCGTGGTGTCTCGCGCTGACTCTTTACTCGGCCGAGCCCAACTGGTCCTCAACTCTCGCCGAAGCGCGTGGACAGACCGTGTATTGGAACGCCTGGGCCGGAGATGATCGGATCAATCGCTATCTCGAGTGGGTGGCGGGTGAAGTGAAGCGCGAGTTCGGCATCGAAGTGCGGCACGTAAAGCTCGCGGACACCGCGGAGGCGGTCACCCGGGTGTTGGCGGAGAAGGCCGCCAGGAAAAATGATCAAGGGTCCGTGGATTTGATTTGGATTAATGGTGAAAACTTCGCGGCGATGAAACGGCGCGATTTGCTTTTCGGTCCGTTTCTCGAGCGCCTTCCCAATTATCGTTGGGTGGATACGAACAATCTGCCGACGTTGACCGATTTCACCGTGCCGGTGGATGGACTCGAAGCACCGTGGAGTATGGCCCAGTTCGTCTTTATCTACGACCGCGCCCGCTTGCCGTCGCCTCCGCGGAGCGCGACAGCACTACTGGCTTGGGCAAAAGCGAATCCGGGACGGTTCACCTATCCGCAACCGCCTGACTTTCTGGGAACGACTTTCCTGAAGCAGCTTCTGCTAAACCTCACCGAGAAGCGTGAGGCACTCTACGCGCCGGCCTCGGAAGCGGAATTCAAGGAGATCAGCCAACCGCTGTGGGCCTATCTTGATCAGTTGCACCCAGTGATGTGGCGGCAAGCCCGCGCGTTTCCAGTGAATGGCTCGGCGCAAACCCGCCTGCTGGCCGACGGTGAAATTGACGTGGCGTTGGCGTTCAGCCCGGAAGCCGCCTCCTCCGCGATTCTGACTGGTCAGCTTCCGGACACGACACGAACGTTCGTGTTCGACGGCGGAACGATTGGCAATGCCAGCTTCCTCGCCATCCCTTTCAACAGTCGGGCCAAAGCGGGCGCGCAGGTTCTCATCAATTTCTTGCTGTCGCCTACAGCTCAAGCACGCAAACAAGATCCGCGGCAGTTAGGCAGCCTGACTGTGTTGGCGCTCGACCGGTTGGAGCCAGCCGATCGAGCTTTGTTTGAAAAGCTTCCCCGAGGGGCCGCCACATTGTCGGCGCAAGAACTGGGCAAATCTTTGGCTGAACCTCATCCGTTCTGGATGGAGCGTTTGGAGAAGGAATGGCAGCGGCGTTACGGCGCGGGGAAATGACTATGGAAAAGGCGATCCACCGCTGTGTTGCGCTCTAATTCAGGGACCCTGCTTCGGTGGATGTCGCCGCTGGCGCTGGCTTTGCTGATAGCTCCGGTGCTGGCGGGATTGTTGGGAACGTTGCTGCCGGCCTTCGGATACTTCCCGCCACTCGGTGGCACCACACTCTCCTTCGAACCTTGGCGGCGCGTCCTCGAATTGCCGGGCCTGTGGATATCCGCCCGGACGTCCCTGGTAACTGGCCTGGTGACGACCGCAGTTTCCTTAGCCGTCGTCGTCGCTTTCTGCGCCGCTTGGCAAGGGACGCGATGGTTCCGCGCGGGTGAGCGTTTGTTGGCGCCGCTTCTCTCGGTTCCTCACGTGGCGGTCGCGTTCGGGATCGCGTTTCTTTTGGCGCCTAGCGGTTGGGTGCTCCGTCTGGCTTCACCGTGGGCGACCGGATTCACCCGACCGCCCGATTGGCTTACGGTGCAAGATCCACTCGGCTTGAGCCTCATGCTCGGACTGATCGTCAAAGAAGTTCCATTCTTGTTGGTGATGACGCTGGCGGCGTTGGGACAGGCCGATGCCGAACGAAGCCGGACGGTGGCACTGACTTTGGGATATGGCTCGGTGACCGGGTGGCTAAAGACCGTGTTCCCTCGAGTCTATCCGCAGATTCGGCTGCCGGTCTTGGCGGTGTTGGCCTATGGCGTCTCCGTGGTGGATGTCGCCATCATTCTTGGACCGACGACTCCGGCACCCTTGGCGGTCCGCCTGGTGCGCCTGTTCAACGACCCAGACTTAGAAATGCGTTTCGTGGCGTCGGCCGGTGCCTGTCTCCAAGGCGGACTCGTGTTGCTCGGGATCCTGATTTGGCTCGGCATGGAAACGGTGGTGAAGCGCGGAGGAATTCGATGGGCGGTCTCGGGCACCCGAAACGCCGCTGATGGCTGGATACGCATAGTCGCTCTGGGAACGTTGGCCGTGTGCGCGTTGGCGGTCGTGGCGGGTCTCATCAGCATGAGTTTGTGGTCATTCGCTTCGGCCTGGCGGTTTCCGGCAGCTTGGCCAACTGGGTTAACCTTCTCCAACTGGAGCCGCCACTTCGCTGGATTTGCGACGCCGCTCGTCAACACCTTGACGGTAGCCACGAGCGCGACGGTCCTGGCGGTGTTGCTCGCGGTCGGCCTTTTGGAACATGAAGCCCGGACCGGACGGCGTCCGTGGGTGAGCTCCAGCGGAATGCTTTATTTTCCGCTCGTCTTGCCGCAGGTCGCCTTTCTTTTCGGCGCCCAAATCCTCTTTGTCGCCGCCAGGTTCGATGGCCGCTGGCCGGCCCTTACTTGGATGCATCTTGTGTTCGTTTTTCCGTATGTGTTCCTGTCGCTGTCCGACGCCTATCGCGCTTGGGACGACCGTTATCAACGAACGGCCTGGTGCCTGGGCGCGACGACGATGAGAACATTCCTCCAAATCAAACTGCCGATGCTCCTTCGTGCGATCACAACTGCGACGGCCGTCGGCTTCTCCGTCAGCGTCGGATTGTATCTGCCCACGTTGTTAGCCGGGAGCGGACATTATCCGACAATTACAACCGAAGCGGTAACCTTGTCCGCCGGGGGTGACTTGCGGTTGATTGGTGTCTTTGCCTTGCTCCAGATGGTCCTCCCGTTTCTGGCGTTTTCGGCCGCGAGCCTGCTGCCGGCATGGCGTTTTCGTCAGCGGCGAGGGATGCAGGTGGCGTCATGAACTCCCCCGGGCTGCACCTACAGAACGTAACCTTGCGTCTGGGCGGGCGATTGCTCGTGGCTCCGTTGAACGTCACGATCTCGCCGGGAGAAGTGGTCACGCTGATGGGAGAAAGCGGTGTCGGGAAATCTAGTTTGCTCGCCTACCT
>DLVS01000003.1 GCA_003445095.1 Verrucomicrobiales bacterium | reverse complement strand
TCGCGCGCGGGTGACGAAAGAACGATGGGGAGCTAGATGGAGTCTCCTCACGTCGCCTCCTACGAAATCGCGGCCGGGCTGCCTTCACTCTGATTGAACTGGTCATCAGCACCGCCCTGATGGCCTTGGTCTTGACCGCTGCCTACGCCTGCCTCAACGCGGGCATAGCGGGCCAAAAACTAGTCGGACCTCGCACCGACATCTTTCAGACGGCCCGAGTCACCCTCGGCCTTCTCAGCGCGGACCTTCGCTGCGCCTGCCCACTTCCCAAAGGGGCGCCGTTCCTCGGCGAGCGCCGCCTCATCGGTGACGTGTCGGCCGACAACCTCGACTTCGCGACTCACAACTACACGCCTCGTCGGCCGGGCGAGGGTGACTTCTGCGAGACGAGCATTTTCCTCGATAAGGATCCGCGGAGTGGAAGCCTGTCACTCTTTCGCCGGCGAAATCCCACGCTGGCCTTCGATCCCCTTTCCGGTGGCGTTCGCGAGGAACTGGCCACCGGCGTCGCCGGACTTCGGTTCGAATATTACGACGGTTTGGACTGGTACGATTCCTGGGGCGACCCGAAGGCCGGTTCGACGAAGTCGGAGATGGCCACTCCCAAGCCGAACTATGTTGGTATGCCGGACGCGGTGCGCATCACCCTCCTTTTCGGAGCGAAACCGACTCCACGTGAAGCATCCATGGAGACCGAACCGCCGCCAGAACCCCCCATGGCGTTCCAGACCATCGTGCGGTTGAATGTGCCTGTCGTCGGTTCCTCTTCATCCTCTGGCTCGAGCGCTCCCTCCGCTCCAGCCGAACCTGCGCCCGACAGCCCGCAATAGCTTCTTTCGATGCGTTCCACTGTTTTCAGGCTTGTTCAATTTTCTCCATTACTAAGCCGTATCCATGCAGTTGGATTGGGGAGCAAGCCCGCCCCGGGCGTTGCGGACGGCGCCTCGCCGTCCGCGCGACGCGCGTGGAGTCGTCCACCGTTTGGTGTGTCGTTACGCGCTGCGGTGTGGCGGGCGGGGCGGGCGCGCTCCCCATTTTCTACTGCATGGTTGCGCCTAAGAAGGGTTGGCAGCTTCAACAGCGCCCTGACACTCGGACAGCGACAACGCTCTGGCTCAGTCTTAATTGGGGTCCTTTGGTGCGTCGTCCTCCTCGCGGTCATAGTCATCGGTCTGCTGCACACTTCGCGCCTCGACTTGATGGTTGGTAAATACCATTCCGACCGAGTCCAGGCCCACTATTTAGCCTTGGCCGGCATCGAAAAAGCTAAGGCTTTGCTCTATCAGGATTCCTTGGAACGCAGCCGCGCCGGGGTGCATCACGGCGCGGGGCTCTACGACGCACCCGCGCAATTCCGCGATATCCTCCTTGGGCGCGGACAATTCCGGATTATCCGCGGTGGGACCGCTGATGAAGGGGGCGGTCTCATCTACGGCGTCTCCGATGAGGAAAGCCGGCTAAACATCAATGTCGCCGACGTGAATCAACTAACCAACATAATGGGACTAAGGTCGGATATTGCCGCCGCGATTGTAGACTGGCGTGACGGGGACAACGCGGTTTCCCCAGGCGGCGCGGAAGAGCCTTACTATGCCTCGCTCCAACCACCTTACTTGCCCCGCAATGCTGAGTTCCCCACGCTCCGGGAATTGCTCATGGTCCGCGGCGTCACGCCAGAATTGCTGAATGGCGAACCTCAGGCGCTGCTGGCCGCTGGGCTCGGGTTGCCAGCGGCCTCTTCGCTAGAAGAGTCGACGGCCGATGAACCCGAACCTCCTTCCAATTCTGGATGGTCTTCACTCCTCACTGCGCATTCATCGGTGGAAGACGTGGATGCTTCCGGTTCCTCCCGGGTCAATATTCAGTCAGCGGACATCGCCGCATTGACGGGAGTCAGTGGCATTACTACGCCAATTGCCCAAGCAATCATCGCGCATCGCACCCGGACCCGTTTCGAGAGCTTGGCGGATTTGTTAGAAGTTCGCGCCGCACCGCCCGGCGGACAAAACCGCAATAATAACAATGCTCCTACGGGTCCCACCGTGATCGCTGACCGCCTATTCCAAGACATTGCCGACCATCTGACGGTTGAGGATCAAACGGAGCTTCGCGGCGCAATCAACCTCAACACAGCCAGTGTTGAAGTACTCATGTGCCTTCCGGGGGTGACTCGACCATTGGCCCAAGCCGTCGTGGCGCATCGAAAAGCCAATGGATTCTTTCCTCATATTGCCGAGCTACTGCAGGTTTCTGGGATGAATCGAGAACTATTCAAACAAGTCGCTCCGCACGTTACTGTCCGCTCCGAAACATTTCGCATTTTGAGCGAAGGCCGGGTCGGTAAGCGGGGGAGTCGTCAACGCATCGAAGTCGTTGTGCACGTCGGCCTCAACAGCGTCAAAACGCTCGCGTATCGGGAGGACGATTTGTGAAGGCACCGAATTGGTTGGAAGGCACCGCGGTTGCCGCCGAGCTCCGGCCCACGTCGTTTCACGCCCGGTCGGGTGACGACGGCGTGGACCTTCCGGTAGAACGTAGTGCCGACGGTCGGATCACGGCGGAGTCTGCCGCGTCGATCTTGACCGCGGTGAAGAATTTGGTCGGTGGTAAATCGTGGCTGTCTCGAGTCAAGATTACCTGCGCCATTGGATCGCGCGGCTTGATTCTTCGGCCGCTGACTATTCCCGCGGCCCCTTCCGCCGAAGTCCCACGGCTGCTGCAGTTGCAGATCGAAAGCGAATTCCCACTGCCTCCCGAAGCTCTGGCCTGGGGTTGGATTCCGCTGCCCACTGCGTCCACGCCAGGGCGGCAAGACGTGTTGGTCGCTGCGGTGAAGAAGGAGGTCGTCGAAGAACTGACCGCGCTGTTCAAGCCAATCGCCGCGGACCTGGTGATTACTCCCGCGACCCTTGCCCGTGTTGCGCTCGTTCCCGCGGATGCTCCTGCCTTTGCGATCGTGGATGTCGCTCCAACCCAGTGTGAGCTGACCCTCCGCGAAATTGAAGCTGCGCCGTCCGTTCGTTTGTTGCCTTGGGGTGAGAACCGCCTGGACGACGTCACCGCCGCCCCCTTCGAAGGGATCAATCGTTTGGTTGAATTGCTTCCGATGGCGGCGCTGAAGTTGCCTCTCTGGATTTCGGGATCGGCCACAGCGGCCTCGAAAGTGGCTCAGCTCCTCCAACCGGGCCGAGAAGGAAATCTTCCTCCTGTTCGGGCACTTGAAGTTCCCACCGGTCCCGGGCGAACGGCGGCGATCGAGGGAATCATTCGGAGCCAGTCTGCCAACGAAGC
>DLVS01000757.1 GCA_003445095.1 Verrucomicrobiales bacterium | reverse complement strand
CAGCAATTTTTACGTGACGGCACTCGGAGAGTCAGTGTGGTGCGGATTTAACTCCAGAGCGCCTCGGGCTATCGAATTGCTGACTCAACTTCGGCAACTGTTTCCCGCCTCGGCGCCGACTCCGGAATCTCGGGGGCGGGACGCGCCATCGAAATAGTGAGGTCTGTCTGAGCGAGAAACGGGAGGCGGAAGGCCGCCCAACGAGCTTGCGGTTTGTCGCCGGCTTCATAGGCTGAGTTTATGAAATCCCTGCTCCGAACGGTTCTCGTCAGCGCGAGCTGCGCTTGGATCGGATGGTCGGCCGACGTTCAATATCCGCCCTTGAAGTTGGGCTCGGCCGCGGTTGATTTCGCGTTGCCCGGAGTCGATGGCCGAACGTATGGACTCAAGGATTTCGCGGGTTCGAAAGTATTGGTGCTCGTCTTCACCTGCAATCATTGCCCCACCGCTCAAGCCTATGAGGAACGGCTGAAAGAATTGGTGAAAGACTATGCGGGCAGAGGCGTCGCTATTGTGGCCATTTCCCCGAATAGTCCCCAAGGAGTCCGCCTCGACGAGCTCGGGTATACGGACGTGGGCGACGATTTCGAGGATATGAAAATCCGCGCGCAGGAGCGGGACTTCAACTTCCCCTATCTGTACGACGGTGACTCTGAGGTGATCTCCAAACGATACGGGCCGGCGGCGACGCCGCACGTGTTCATCTTCGACGCCGAGCGTAAGCTGCGTTATCAGGGTCGAATCGATGATACGGAGCGCGCCGACTTGGTGAAAGTGCGCGATACTCGCAACGCGATCGAGGCGTTGTTGGCGGGGGCAGAACCGCCCGTGAAAGAAACGAAGGTATTCGGGTGCTCCACCAAATGGTCCGACAAATCGGATACCGTGCAGAAATGGATGGAGAAAGTCCGCCGCGAACCGGCGACCGTAACCCAGGCCAAAGCTGCCGACCTCAAAAAGCTTCGCGAGGATACGGGCGGAAAACTTCGCTTGATCAACGTGTGGGCCACGTGGTGTGGACCGTGTGTGGCTGAGTTTGACGAGTTGATCGAAACTAACCTGCGGTTTCGTCACCGCGACTTCGAGCTGGTCACGGTTGCGGCGCAGTATCCCGACGAGCAAGCGCAAGTCCTAAAGTTTCTGCAAAAGCATAGCGCCTCGACGCGCAACCTCCTGTTTGGGACGAATGACAAGTACGCCCTTCTGGAGGCTTTGGATCCCGATTGGAGTGGGGCCTTGCCGCACACGCTGCTGGTGGCACCCAACGGGAAGGTCATCCATCGCCAAACTGGCGCGCTCGACTTTCTCGAGTTGCGGCGCCAGATCGTGCCCGCCTTGAACGCGATCACGCCTTGGCCCGGTATGAAGTAACGGCACCACGGGGTGACGATTCCACGCGAGTTACCTGTCCCCGCTATTGGCCCAGACGCGGGGCGACTGATAGGCCGCCTCTACAACGGCGAGTCCGAATGCCGGTGGTTCATTTGACGCGGTGGGGCGTCCACGGTGTCCGGCGGTAACTCGCGAGTAAATTGATCGGTGTCGCCCAGCTCTTGTTTGAGGCGCGCGAGCCGGGTCTTCAGATCCGCCACCACCGAAGCGTACTTGGGATCGGAGTACAGATTGCGCATTTCCTGCGGATCGTTGACGAGGTCGTAGAGTTCCCACTGATTCACCTTCCAATAGTGAATGAGTTTGTGGGTGTCGGTGCGCACACCGTAGTGAGCGCGGGTATTGTGATGGCCGGGGTCATGATAATAGCGATAGTAAATGTCCGTTCGCCAGCCGGCGGGAGTGCCTCCGGCGAATAGGGGAACGAGGCTGCGGCCCTGCACTTCGGCGGGTATCGGCACTCCGGCGAGGTCGAGGAAGGTGGGCGCAAAATCGCAGTTGATGGCCAGCGCGTCGCTGGTGGTTCCGGGTTTGATTCCCGCGGGCCAACGCGCCAAGAACGGCATCCGTAACGCCGGTTCGTACATGAAGCGTTTGTCGTACAGCCCGTGTTCGCCGAGAAAAAATCCTTGGTCGCTGGTATAGATCACCAGCGTGTTTTCGCGGAGCCCATTGGCATCGAGCCAGTCGAGCAGGCGCCCGACGCTATCATCCACGCTCTGCACACAGGCGAGGTAATCCTGCAGATAACGTTGGTACTTCCAGCGATTAAGCTCGTCACCGCGAAGGGTCTTGCGTTGGCCCTCCACGACAACCTCGACCTCGTCGGGTTTTACCCCAAGCCAGCGCTCTCGTTCGGCGCCAGTTAGTCCGACCGGCGGTTCCAGTTTGAGATCATTGCGGGTCAAGTCGTGGAAAACGGATTGCTTCTGTTCACGCAAAGCGTCGGCTCGCCCGGAGTAGTCATCCCGCAAAGTCGCTGGTTCGGGAATTTCCCGTGTCGCAAATTCTCGGCGGTAGCGCTCGTTCGGAGTCCATTCGCGATGCGGCGCTTTGTGGTGACACATTACGAAAAATGGCCGGTCACGCGGCCGGTTCTTCAATGCGTCGAGGGTGAGGTCGGTGATGACTTCAGTGGCATAGCCGCGATAGATGCGGTAGCCGTCGCGATCGTACAGAATGGGATCCCGATAGCGGCCCTGGCCCGGAAGGATGTTCCAGTAGTCGAATCCTTGAGGATCAGAACCCAAATGCCATTTGCCGATCATGGCGGTGAAATATCCGGCGTCATGCAAACGATGGGCGACCGTCACGGTCGCCGGATCGAGATTGTTGAAAACCGGAACGCCGTTGCGATGACTGTATTGGCCGGTGAGGATTGTCGCGCGACTGGGCGTGCAGATCGAATTTACCGCGAAACAACGATTCAGCCGCAGCCCTTGCGCGCCGAGGCGATCCAGTTGAGGTGTTTGATTGATCACGCTCCCGTAGGCACTGATGGCCTGGGCCGCATGATCGTCGGTCATGATGAAAAGAATATTCGGTCGCGGTGCCGCGGCGTGGAGAGATCCGGTGAGCCAGCCAAAGAGGAGAACGCCGAGATTGCCTAGTAACGGCCGGAAGGAATTGAGAATCGTGCGGTTCACCCGGGGGTTGTCGGCGTTTTGATACCCAGTCGCGAGTCTCAAATGAAGAAACGCACGAACGCACTGGGGCCATTTCGGCTCGCCTTTCGGGACCTACCCCGCCCCCGTAATCCGCCGGAACGCTTCGCCTTCGTTGAGCGTGGGACGTTCGGGGCGGCCCTTGTATTTGTACACGAGCTCCATGTTGTCCAGGCCCAGCAGCCAAAGAATCGTAGCATGGAGATCATGCACGTGCAGACGGTCCTTCACGGCATGCAGTCCGACTTCGTCCGTTTCCCCAATCACTTGGCCGCCGTTTATGCCGCCTCCGGCCATCCACATCGTGAATCCCGTAGGGTTGTGATCGCGGCCGGTGCCTTTTTCTGACATCGGCGTTCGACCGAATTCCCCCCCCCACACCACCAGAGTCTGGTCGAGCAGGCCTCGCGCTTTGAGGTCGCGCAGGAGTCCGGCAATGGGCTTGTCAGTTTGACGAAATAGGCCGCTGTGGTTCTTCTCAATATACTCGTGGGCGTCCCATTTGCTGCCGGCTCCGCTATACAATTGCACGAAGCGGACCCCGCGCTCGACTAACCGGCGGGCGTGCAGACACATCCTTCCAAACGTCGCCGACTCGGGTTCGTCCATGCCGTAAAGTCTCTTCGTCGCCTGCGTTTCTCGGCGAAGATCGACGGCTTCCGGCGCTTCGGCTTGCATGCGAAAGGCGAGTTCGTAACTGGCGATGCGCGCCTCGAGCTCGGTCTGCTCCGGATGCGCCTCGGCGAAACGACGGTTGAGTTCACCGAGAAAACCGAGTTTCGCTTGTTGTTGTGCTGACGTGATGCCTTCGGGCGTATTGAGATTCGGGATGGGCTCGGAGCCGCCTTGCATCCGCACGCCCTGATACAACGCAGGCATGAAACCCGATCCCCAATTGCGCGGGCCGTTGATGACTTGGGCGGGGTTGTCCTGCATCACGACGAAAGCTGGCAAATCCTGATTCTCGGTCCCAAGACCGTAGGTGACCCAACTCCCCAATGATGGACGTCCGGCCAAAATGGAGCCGGTGTTCATTTGGCAAACGCCGGTGGAATGGTTGATGCCATCGGCCCAACAGGAGCGGATCACGACTAAGTCGTCGGCACATTCAGCGACGTGCGGACACCAATCGGAAATCCACAGACCGGATTCGCCGTACTGCTTCCATTTCCGCGGCGATGGCAGAATGGGCGATTTGAATTCACCCATCGCTGTGATGACTTGACCGAAGCTGTCGGGAATCGGTTGGCCAGCGAGTTTGTCCAGCGCAGGCTTCGGATCGAAAGTGTCGAGGTGACTTGGGCCACCTTCCATGAACAGAAAGATGACGCTCCGAGCGCGCGGACGAAGGTGGGGTTTCCGAGCATTGAGTGGAGAAATCAATTTGTCCGATTGGGCTGCCGTAGCTGTCGAGGCTGAACCAGTGCCGAGCAAATGCGCCAAGGCCAAAGCGCCAAATCCTCCGCCTGCCTGGCACAAGAACTCGCGTCGCGAGCGAGTGAAATGGACGTGCGATGGATTCATCAGATCAGGAGTCACTCCACGTAGAGAAACTCGTTGGCGTTGAGCAGAGCGTGACACAGATCGGCCAACGCCAGTGTCCGCGCATCCAGTTGAGTGCTTTCAGGCGCTTTCGCGGGTCGGATATCATTCCGATGGCTCGACGCATCGTGAAAATAGCTCGGTTTCGCTTCGAATTGCCACAGCCCCACTGTTTGCTCGGTCGTTCCATCCCGCGTGAGTTCCAGTTCTTCCCGCGCCAAAACCCCAGCGGTTAATCGGACATCATCGATAAGACCATCCCACAATTGCTGATTGCCGGGCCGTCCCCCCAGCGTAAGCGTTTGCTCCGCGGTCACGCCGCCTGAGACCTCGGTCCGAGCTTGGGTGACGAGCAGCGGTTCTTCATCGTTTGAGAGGTCCTTGACGTAGAACGTCACCCGCGTCGCACCGTCGGTCTGAAATTGGACACTGGCACCCACGTAATACGGCTTGTCCATCTGGATCCGCAGATCGGACAATACCTCGTCGGACACGGGTTGATTCGAGACGGAGAGTCCGCAGAGTTGCAGTGCGAGTGTCTGCGGACGCCGGGACGATTTCGCACC
>DLVS01000259.1 GCA_003445095.1 Verrucomicrobiales bacterium | reverse complement strand
GAGTGCGGTTGCGGTGCTGGGGAGCGCCGGAAAACGCCACCGGAGGGTCCCGTCGGGCGCCCAGACGGCGACTTGCCGACCCGCTCCCGTGGCGAACGCCGAACCATCGGGTGCCCAGGCGAGTTGTTCGACCCACTCAGCGCCCGCTTCGACGGAGACGACCGGGTTAGGGTTTCCCGGATCCCAAAGGCGCGCTGCCCCGTCCTGCCCGGTGCTCGCGATGCGGTTGGTCGTGGGCGAAAATACCGCGTTAAAGGTGCCGCCCGAATGCCCCAGCCACCCTTCGACCTTGGCGCCGTTACAAGTCCACAGCGTCAACGGACCGGCGCTTCCGCTCGTCAGCAGTAATCGGCCATCCGCCGCCCAGCTTACCGAGGCAACGTAATCGGCAATGGACGCCGACCAATCGAGCGGGCATTCGGAAATGGGGCTGCGGTTCATGGGAACAAAACTAAGCGGAGAAGTGGTCGCCGGGAAGGTAGCGACACCTCGTCACACCCAAGGTGTTTGGATCGCACATGAAGGCGCGAAGGAAAGATCGGGTGAGCTTCTTGGAGTCAGCGAACGGTGGGTCGTTATTTCCACTAAAGATCCTCTGGCTTTTCGCGGCTTCACGCGATCACACCGATATTTTCCGTTTACGCCAAGCAACGACGAAATCCTGCGAGCAATGCCGCCCGATCCAGATTCCGCCCGATGAACACCAACTGACTTTTACGCTCTTCGCCTTCTTTCCAGGGTCGGTCGGCTTTTCCCTCAAACAGCATATGGACACCTTGGAAGACAAATCGGTTAACCGACCCCTTCAAGTTGAGGATGCCCTTCATTCGGAAGATGTCCTGGCCCTTGGTTTGCAGAAGTTCGCTCAACCAAGCGTTGAGCCGCTTGGCATCGAGTTCCTGTCGTTCTTCGAAGCCGACACTCGTGACGGTTTGATCGTGGGTGTGCTCATGTCCCCCATGTTCATGAACGTGTTCTGGCTCGAGACGCTTTCCGTCGCGCTCGATCCGCCCGGAAAATTCATCCAAGCCATGCTGAGTGAACAAGGCGTAGTGTCCAGTCGCGGGAATGTGAATCCGATAAGACGCCGCATCTTGGCCGAGAACCAGTTTGTAGAGTTTGGCGGCGGGACGCAGGTCCCCGCCCGGGCGGACCGAACTCGCCGGGTGACTAAAGAGATTCGTCGCTAGCTCTTCGGCGTGATGCAGAGCGTCGTGCTGACCTCCGTGACAGTGGCCGCCCTCACCATCGGAATGCTCATGGTCGTGGTCGTGGTCGTGATCGTGATCGTGTGTGTGCTCGTGCCCATGCGCATGCTCGTGATCATGCCCAGCGGGGACCGCCGGCGCTTCCTTGCGAGCATTGAGCGGCAAAAGCACCACCCCCATCACCGGACCCGGTCCGGGTTCCAGGACTAGACGGTGTTCACCCGCGTCGAAGCGATAGGCACCGCTCCATTCGAAGGGCCGTTCCTCGGCTAAGAAATCCCCGTCGAGTGTGAGCTTTTGATCCAGGTCGAAGGCGTGGATATTGAGGACCTGGTCCGCGCGGAGGTTTGCTTGGGTCGTGCGGTGAATCTGCGCGACTCGATTAATCTCGCGGAGTTGGTTTTCCAACGCATCCACTTCGGAGCCAGAAACGAGATCGGTTTTGTTCAGCAGAATACGGTCCGCAAAAGCGATTTGTTCCAGCGCCTCTGGAGCATCTCCCAGGTGCAACCCAATGTGTTTGGCGTCGACCAGGGTAACGATGCCATCCAACCGAAATGCCTTCTTCATCTCCTCGTCGCTGAAGAAGGTTTGGGCTACCGGACCTGGATCAGCGAGGCCGGTGGTTTCTACCAGAATGTAGTCGAACTTATCGCGCCGCTTGAGGAGTTGGCCGAGGATGCGGATGAGATCTCCCCGCACGGTGCAGCAAATGCATCCGTTGTTCATTTCGAAGATCTCCTCGTCCGCGTTGATCACGAGCGCATTGTCGATCCCGATTTCCCCAAACTCATTCTCGATGACCGCGATCCGTTTCCCGTGTTCCGCCGTGAGGAGGTGATTGAGGAGGGTGGTCTTGCCCGCACCGAGAAACCCGGTGAGCACAGTGACGGGAATACGAGGGTCAGAAGCAGCCATAGCGTCGAGCAGGAATAGTCGAGGTCAGCGCGAGAGGCAAACTGGCCGAGGTCGAATCCAGTGGAAGCGCGGACTTCAGTCCGCAGGAACGTGTTTCGCGAATGAAGCGTGGGAAGTCTCGCGGCGTGGGCTCGTTTCGACGTTCCTGCGGGATAAATCCCGCGCTCCGCACGCGATGAGAGCGCGACTAGACAAGACGAATTGAGCGGACTCGGCTTAGGATTGAAAGGGATTCAGGCGGGCGACGGTGACGCCGCCGCGGCTGGGGCGGCCGCGGCGTCTCCGGTCCCTGATTGAATGTGATACAATTCAGCATAGACCCCATTGCGTGCCAATAACTGGTCATGCGTGCCTTCTTCGGCGACGACACCGTCCTTGAGGACCACGATTTTGTCGGCGTCGCGAATCGTACTCAGCCGATGCGCAATGGTAATGACGGTGCGCCCTTTCATCAGGCGTTCGAGCGCCTCCATGACGAGCTTCTCCGACTCCGTGTCCAACGCCGCCGTCGGTTCGTCAAGCAACAGGATGGGGGAATTGCGAACGATGGCACGGGCGATTCCAATTCGTTGTCGTTGACCGCCCGACAGAGTGGAGCCTCGTTCGCCCACAAGCGTGTCATAGCCGTGAGGCATCTTGGCAATGAATTCGTCGGCATTGGCGAGTTGCGCCGCCTTCTCGATTTCTTCGTTCGTCGCCCCCGGTCGGCCATAAGCGATGTTTTCTCGCACGGTGCCCCGGAACAACACGGTGTCTTGCAACACGTACCCAATTTGGCGACGTAGAGCCGCCAGTTTAAAATCGCGAAGGTCGATCCCATCGAGCGAAACACGCCCCGACGTCGGGTCATAAAATCGTGGAATGAGGCTGACGACCGTGGATTTGCCGCCGCCCGTCGGGCCAACGATCCCTACGCGCTGTCCCGGCTCGACCGTCAAATTGACATCACGCAACACCGGAGACTCGGGATCGTAGGCAAACGCGATGTGTTCTAGGACGATTTTGCCCTGAACCGTCCCCGGATCCGTCGCGTTCGGTTTTTCGGGGATCACCACTTCGGTGTTTAAGATGGCGCGGATGCGGTCTAACCCAACCGAGGCCTGGGCGATCGTGTTCGTCATCTTGGCCAGGTCTTGGACCGGCTTGAAGAACTTACTCAGATACGCCAAAAACACGGTCAAGGCGCCAATGGTCATTGCCCCGCTGAGAATTAAAGCTGCGCCGCGCCACAGGACGATGGCCGTGCAAATCGCGACGGTGAGATTGACCACCGGTGACAACAATGATTTCACCCGGCGCGCTTTCAGCGCCGCCTCAACCGTGGCATGGCTGGCTTCTCCTAGGCGTGTCTCTTCGAGCTGTTCGCGGCCAAACGCCTCAACAGTCCGCATCGAACCCAGTCCTTGCTGAACCACCGCCACGATGTCGCTTTGCCGATGCCGAACTTCGTGGGTCGCCTTCTTCACCGCCTTCTTGAAGCGCGAGACGAACAGCAACAGGAACGGCGTCACGCCCACCGCGATCAGCGCAAAATCCCAGTCCAGCCAAAACATCAATCCTAGCATTCCGACGATGGTCAGCAGATCGATCAGGATGCCGAGCGTGGCCGACGACGCGAAATTTTGAATGGTGATGACGTCGTCGGTAATGGTGCTGAGCAGATTGCCCGTCTGGTGCGTATCGTAATAACTCAACGAAAGGCGTTGCAAATGATGGTACACGCGGAGGCGCAAATCGTTCGCCACCCATTGACCGACGCTCTCGGTGTAATAGTTGGCGATATATCCGGCGACCGCGCTGATTAAAGCGATCAGCACGACCATCAGCCCCGCGACTAGGGCCAAGCCCATTTTGTCGTGGGCGATGGGCAAGTCATTGATCCAGGCCAACCACTCGGGAAGTTTGTGGTGCCCCACCACGTTATCGAGGATGACTTTGAGCGGCCAAGGTGCGGCGAGGCTCATCCCTGTCTCCACCAACATCGCAGCGAAGACGACGATCAGCCCAGTGCGATAGGGACGAATGAGCTCGCGAACCAAGGGAGCCAGACCGCCGCCGGGCGCCGAAGCTTTTTTGTCCGGTGGGGCAATCGCAGCGGGTGATTTCGGCTCCGGCGCGGCGGAAGACGGCGGACTCTTTTCTGGTTGGCTCACGCGGGAATTAGGGCGCAAGCAAAGGTCTTGCGTCCAGTCCGGAGCACATCGGCGTAAACAGATGCGCCCTAGCCGCTGCGATTATCGCCCGCTACCCTCAGGTTCGTGAGTGAGGTTTCGCGGCGAGATCTGTTAAGAATGTTTGGACGGCGATTGCGCCTCGTGCCCAAGCCCAAGCCAATCCCCGAGCCTGATCCCAACCGCGTCGCACTCATTTCAGGACGCCACTGTCTCGCCTTGACCACGAGTTGTTCGGTCTGTCTGGACCACTGCCCGGTTCCTGGCGCTTTGCGATGGGACGCCGGCCTCCCCATGGTGGATCCTGATCTCTGCAACGGGTGTCGCGTCTGCCAACAAGTCTGCCCCGCGCCTACCAACGCTGTGCGTCTCCTCCCGCGGCCGCCCAACTCACGGTGAGTGGACGCCCGCCTGAGCCTCGTTCGAACCATCACTCAGTGGCCTCGTTACTCTGGGGCCCCGCTGATCGCGACAAGACCTTCTGCAGCTCGGTGATGCGCTTTTCCTGAGCCGCCAGGCGTTTGTTTTGGTCGATGACGTACAAGGTCAGTTCCTCAATCTTTTCCATCATCCGCCGCTGCATTTCAGCGACTCGAATGCCGTCGCGCTCCACTTCGGCGGCAGCAGGCACACCGGGAAGGCGGCCGTTTTGACGAATATGGGCTTCCACCTCTCCTAGCGATTTAAGTGCGTAGCCAGGATTGAACACGTAGTCGGGCCAGTCGGCGGAATCTTGGATCAGCAGGTCTTCGCACACAATTTGGCCGTTGACCGATAGCTCGTACCCCGGCTTCGGCGTGTCGGTTGCGATGGCGACCCAGTTGCTGTCGAGGTCAACCACTAGCGACGGAGTGGTATCCTCCGGTGTGGACTTAAACTCAAACCGATCACCGTTATCGCGATAGAACATCCCATACCCCTCGAATCCGGGGGAATGAACGATGACCGGTTTCTGCGCATTCGCGGTGCCCGAAGGATAGATGTACATCATGGGGCTCGCGACCGTGGGGAAACCGATGGTGCCATCTACAGTCAGAGTAGCGAAGGGTGAAGCGGCGGAGACGGAATCGATCGCCACATTGCCGTTGGCGGCCACGATCAATCCCTTGTTGCTGCTATCCGCGAGGATGGTAAAGCGATCGTCGGCCCAATTGCCGATGTTTGGCCCCAGATACCAGTTCTCGTCGGGGTTAACGAACTCGAGGCCAAAGCCAGCGTTTCCAAGCGGCGATTTGATGCGCACATGTGGGACCGAGACGCTAGAGGGCAGGTTGAACTGAACCAGCGCGTTCTCATCGAGCGCCGTGGTGCCGAATCCAACGCGGCCGTCGCTTTGCACGTGAATCGACGACTGATTGTTCACGCGGATGTCGAGCGGTTGATTGTCCGTGGTACCGATGAAATTCGCTTCGGTCGTTCCGGCATTACCCGTCCGACTCCAGGCGTCGGCTGATCCTGCTGGCCCCTGAGGACCGGTAGCACCCCGTGGCCCGGTGGGGCCGGTTGGGCCTGCAGGTCCCGCAGGTCCCCGTTCGCCCGGCGACCCAGTCGGGCCTGGCGGCCCAGTCGCACCTCTCGCTCCCGTCGCGCCTCGTGGTCCCGCCACACCCGGGTCGCCTTTCGCTCCCGTGGGCCCGACCGGGCCAACCGGACCGGTAGCACCGCGAGGTCCGGCAGCTCCAGGATCTCCTTTGGGGCCGACAGGCCCGACTGGTCCCGCGTCACCCTTGTCGCCCTTGGCTCCGGTTAGTCCCACTGGACCTCTTGCCCCAGTGGCGCCTCGGGGACCCGCCGGCCCAGCCGGTGTGAGCGCGTAAAGGGCATAGGGCGCCGCGGTCAGGCCCCGCCGAGGCGCGAGCGCGATGAAGTCGCCTACGCCGGCCCGGCGGACCGACACCTCAACCCACCGAGCTTGGCCGTCAAACGCACCGGCACCGAAGTCGAGGACCGCCGTAAAGACACCGTCCTCGACTTGAACCGCCGTCGCCTCCACCGCCGCCCCGACCAAGGCACCTCCACCCTCGGCGTCATAAAGTTTGAATCGCAGGTCGTACCTGCCGGCCGCAGGCACGCCACCATCGTGCAAGCGGCCTTGATACGTAAAAGCACTTCCCAGCGGTGAGGCGACGAGTCCCATACCGGTCGCCGTCATCAGGATCAGGCGTAAAAGAAATTTTCGTTTCATGACGCAGGGAATCTTCTGAACAAATCGGCCATGAATCACAATCTGAAAGGGTCCAAATGGAAGTTCATTCGGAACTAGAACGTGCCTTTTCATCTCGCTTTGCGCTGGGGTCCGGCGAGTCTGGCGAGCAGCGATGAATGCCCTGTTATCGAGGAACCGGAGGTGGTGTGGTGCGGCCGTAGTTTTGTTACTTCTATTATGTTTCAGTTTGGAAACCGGGTGTGCGTCTTCCGGGCGTGGCGTCGATAGCCTGAAGGCCATTCAAATCAACGTTGGCTGGAAGATGGAAGCCTACCGCCAAGCCAACATTTTCAGACAGGTCACTCAAAACCAACAGCAACAAGTGACTCAGGCTTACGACAGTTATCAGCGGGCGTTCCAGGAGGCGCAGTCAGCGTCGAACGGGAACTTGGATGTCCCTGCCCCGCCCAGTGTCGTGAGCGCGGCCAACCAGTTGCTGGCAGTGTTGGGTGCGCTGTAACCAACCCCGACAGCTTGAGATTTGTTAGGGTGCTCTCGGTGCCCGTTGGATTGCAGGATTGGTCTGTTGCGGCGATTCAGCTGAGACCTTCACGGCGGAAAGATGCTTGAGGGTCTCCGCCGCGATCTGGGCCTGGGTCGGATGGAAATTCGGGTTCAAGTTCAGTGCCTGATACAGGTACTTCTGCGCGGCCGGCCGGTCTCCCGCCGCCGCCTGAATCATTCCAGCGTGGAACAAGATCGATGCGTCCGGGGTGTTCCAGCGAAGTGCTTTTCGAATGACCTTCTGCGCCTCCTCGTTTCGCCCGCGCTTGTGGTAACACCAGGCCAGCGTGTCCTCGGTTGACACGCTCTTCGACGATTCAGCGGCGAGCTCCGCGAGGCGCAGGGCCTCCTCTAGGTTCCGGTCGTGGTCAGCCAAAAATCTGGCCAGCTCGATATTGCCATGAGTTGGCGCGTTGGTCGCTCCCACGATGTTGGTATGCGAGTGGGGATGCCCCGGACCTCCCGGCGCGTGAAAATCCAGGACCCGTTGAAACATTTGGGCCGATTTGGCCGGCTCACCGGTCAGGGCGTATAGATCCGTCAACGCGGCCATGGTTGCGTGTTGCGGGACGATCGCTAAGGCCTGCTCGTAATATCGGATCGAGGCTGGATAATCTTGGCGGGCGGTCTTGATCCGGCCGACGACGCCGAGGACGTGAGGATTGTTGGGCGCTTCCGCGAACGCTTGTTCCGCCTGCTTTTCGGCCGGGACCAACGCGCCCTCATTGAGCATCATGAGGGCAAGTTCCGCGCGACACCAGGCGGAGTTCTCCGCATGGGGCCCGCCTGCGTTGAGCGCGCGCAACATCAGGGCCTTTGCCCGACGCGAGTCACCGGTGAGCCAAAGCAGATGGGCCGACCGAGCATAGGACGCCAGGTTGGGGCGCTCGTCCAGGCAGGTTTGATAATGGTCGAACGCTTCGTCGTAGTCGCCAGTCTCGACCGCGGCATCTCCCAAAAGTGCGTGTGCTTCGGTGGCGTTGGGATCTTGAGCCAGCGCTTCCTTGGCCCAACTGCGCCCCGCCGAAAAATCATGTTTGGAATTCGACACCCAAGCCATCCCGACGAGTGCAGGAACATGATGTGGGTCGAACGCCAGAGCCCGGCGATAGGCGGATTCAGCACGCTCGTATAACGAGGCGTCGGCAGTTTCGCGCGAGCGCTGCATCAACGAATCCCCCAGCTGCATCCACGAACGCAAGCCATCGGCGCGTTCTTCGCTCGGTGAATCCCAGTATTTTTGCGCGTTGTTGCGATCAGGAAGCGCGGAAGCTTGGGAAACGCCGCTCCGCCCCGACTCGACCGGCGGGTTTGGATTGGGCGCGGCTCCGTTAGGTACTCGCGCCCAAGTGAAACAGCTGACGAGTCCGGCAACCGCGCCGACCACGAGCGAGAATCTCCAGAAAAACGGCAGTTCCGGCACGGGCAATCTTTCGAAGTCTTCCGAAGTCTGGTTAGCCAAGGCTGCTAAACTTCAGCCTCGTTCGGCCTCTCCTTCATTTGCGGGGCCGCAGTCAGCGCCCTGCTTCACCGACGACTCAGGGCGGGCCTTGGCGTTGGCTTACCGTCGGGCCGGCATGAGGAGTTCCAAGGTAGGGAAAGACCTGGTTGTACAGTTGATCGTTGGCATTGACATTGTCTCCGACGTCGATCGGCCCAATGGGCAGGGTGAGGGCAGTGAGTGCGATGTCCACCACGTCGTCGCCAATTCGTCGGCCATTGGGCCAACCGCCCGAACGAGGTCCCCCGTTCCCGGTTGTGGTATCAGCCCCAAGCACTCCTAATCGACTGAACCCAGATTGCCCGGGAAGCCGCACTGGCGACGTCGTTGTGTCCACCCTGACGACGTCGGGAATAAAAATACTGGCGAGGTCAGTCCGGCCGGTCGCTGGCAACGGTGCGTCTCCCACAGGATCGCCGAATAAAACCAGATTGATCAGCTTCGCCACTTCGGGATTCAGAGCATAAGTCGAAAACTGCGCGTCCCCAGAAGGTGAGGTACGGTTGTATTTGTCCTTGTCCTTGAGCGCGACGAATACCTCGTTGAACAGTGGGTTGCCCAGCCGATTGACCTGGACCCAAGGACCGCTATCCACTGGGCGGCCATCGGTCTTCCGCAAGGTGATCCGCGGCCGGCTCACCGACGCATAGACCCCGACCCCGGTCGCGGTGGTGCCGAAAAGCACATCGGTATACGGACCGGTCGTCAGCAAGTTCACCGGAATTTGAATTCCAAAACTGAGCACATTGTATCCCTTGAACCCATCGATACCTCCACCGTCCTGCCCAAGCCCACCCGTGTTGGGATTGCCGTCCTTATCCGCAATTATTCGCGGATCAAGGAGATCAAAAATTCCAGGGGTATCCGCGTAAAAGCCGTCCTCGCGTGGCCCGGCCCAAACCGCGGTGCCATTTGACAGATCTTTGATCGCCTGGCGCGTGAGCGAATCGAGTTCTGCCTCGGTGGTCGCGCCGGAGATCGCCTTGCCGGTGACCGGATCGTTGTAGCCGGGGGTTGTTCGACGTCCCACGTTCGGCGGCGGGACCAGAAGTCCGCTCGCCAACTGGGTGCCGTTTCGAGACACTGAATAAGTCTGGGTGAAGTTCTGGCGCGCGTCGCCGATCGTGATAATCGGCCCAGCTTCACTGCCCAGACCATAGGAGAGAATCGTGTTCTGGTTCTTGAGACCACCGGTCACTGAGGAAAAACGGAAGTCGTAACGATCGACGGCCGCTCCGGTGGACGGATTGGTAATGTGAATGCTGTAGAGGGCATCATCCGCGAAACGTTCATACATAACGCCATCACCGGGATCGGAGAACGGCCGCACGCTGACGATCACGTTTAAAACTCTTTGTTGAGCATCGTTATGCTTCGTACCGATGAAGGCATAAACGTCCGTTAAGTTCGCCTGAGGATCCTGCTTGATCAGCGGCGCGTCGCTGTGGCTGGAAGCAAGTAATGGGGCCAGCAGAAACGTCGGCGCTAGGCCGATTGTCGCGAGCAATCGATCGAAGGAGTTCATGGGTGTGCGCTTGAATGAATGGTCGTTGGTTGAAACGAAAAGGACCGTTTTTGGGGTTTGGTGCCAGACTGACATCCGAGCCGACCCCGAACCGCCACCGCGCCGACGACGCTGACGGCAAGCAACCAGCCAGCCGGGATCGTTTCTGGGACCGTTGCGTAATTGACTCGACCGGACACCAATTCCCCCAAGGCGCTCAACGCCTCAAACTCTCTGAAGGCAGTACTCGGCTTGGCCCGACTATCGAAACTGAAGCCGCTGATGTGCGTGCCGGGAGTGAACGAATCGGTGTCACCAATGAAGTCGACAAAGCCCAGGCCCAAATCGTAAGAAGACACAAACCCCAGTGGGGAAACCAAGGAAGGATCAATCAGCGGATCGCCCAACGGCGCGTCCACCAGGCTAACGACGACATAGTCGTCCGCTCCAGTGTTGTTGACCGAAAACTCGTAGTGAAACACGCCGCTACCCACCGGGGTGGCGATGCCATTGACCAAAATTTGAGCCCTGCCGGCAAATGTCACAATGAAAGCAAAGAGGGCTAGGAGAGACGCCGTTTTAGGTTTGGTGCTCATAGCGATTACGTGGAAATCGGTAAACGAATTAAGCTAGTGGAAGTATTAATAGCATCTTTGGGGACCGCCTTTGAAATGTCAATCGTGCAATCTGGCCTGTTGGCCGCGAGGGCCGCGAGCGAGAATGGCTCGCGTTGGACTGGCTGACCGACACGGACAGCATCGTGGAGGTCATGGCTGGAGAGGCAAGCAGCCGATGCTTTACACCACAGGCGTTCTCCCTAGGTTTCTGCCGTGCCGCTCAAGGTAGAAGATTTTGCGATCGAGGTTCTGACTGCACTGAACAGCTACGAACGACACGTTGTGTGCTTGGAGAAGGTTCCGGAAGACTGCGCTGAGTCGTTGCGTTCACTCATTCAAAAGGCGATCCAAGCGTATGAGAATCGCGCGCCTGACATGCGGCACGGCATCGCACTGGACCGGCACCTCACGGTCATCTTAAGTCAGACCGAGGGGCCCCGGCCGCTCTGCGGAATCTACTTCAACCTTCACTCTCCCTACTCGAAGAAGTCGTTGGCCAAACCTCGAACACAGAAGGCCTGACCTAGGCCGCCCAGGACCAACTCCCACCCGGCGGCCCCTCTTTTCGGCGGAAACCCGGCGGCGGTTCCAAGTCTGAGGTGAATTGAAGCGCTGCAGCGGTCTTGACCACGTTTGGCGGTACCGGTTCCAAAGCGTGGTAAGCGCGCTCGCCCTGATTCATGGGCGGGGTGAACAGTGGGAAGACTTGAGGGCGAGACAACCGGGAAGATAAAGACCCTACCACCGGAATGCGTGAAAAAATATGGCCGCCGGCCCGGATTTTGCTCTCTTTGAATCAACCAAATTCATGGAAACTCCCGCGCGCAATCAGCGCCTTATACCCCTGTGGGAACGCATGTTCCCAACCCTGAGAGTCTCCCGCGGTCGCACGATTGGAACCGCGCTTTTGATACTGGCGCTGGCGGCACCTATTCGCGCCGGTTCAATTCTTCGGGAAGTTTTCGAAGGCATTTCCGGCAATGCGATCAGCGATCTGACCAGCTCCCCCGACTACCCGAACAACCCGAGCTTTACCGAGCTGGTAACAGATTTCTTCGAGGCTCCGACGGACGTCCTCGAACAATACGGTCAACGCCTGCACGGCTACATCGTTCCGCCGGTCACCGGGAACTACACGTTTTGGATCGCGTCAGACGACAATGGCTCCCTTTTGCTGAGCACCGATGAAACTCCCGCCAAGGCACGCCAGATCGCCCAAGTGCCCGAGTGGACTAGTTCCCGGCAGTGGGACAAATACCCGCAACAACAATCCGCCCCGATAAACCTGCAAGCCAACAAGCCGTATTACATTTCCGCCTTGATGAAGGAAGGCGGCGGGGGAGACAACCTGGCAGTAGGTTGGTTGCGACCGGGCGGGGTGGACGAACGGCCGATCCCAGCGACTTACCTCTTGCCGTGGGGCACTGCGTTCACGCCGCCGGCCATTTCTCAACAGCCGACCAACACTACGGCGATCGAAGGCCAGTTGGCCACGTTTGTGGTCAAAGTCACCAACGTCGATCCCGTAAGTGTGCAGTGGCGCCGCAACGGGGCGGACATCCCCTCCGGAATCGGGTTCGTCCTTAACTACGGTCCCGTCACTTTGGCCGATGAAGGAGCGAACTTCGGTGCCGTGCTGACAAATCGAATTGGGTCGACCAACTCGACGTTGGCAACCCTCCACGTGTTGCCCGATACCACTAAGCCGGTCTTGGTCTCCGCGGTTAATTTGGGGGCCGACCGCATCCAAGTGGTCTTCAGCGAACCGGTCGAAGCCGCTTCAGCCAATTTGGGTTCAAATTATTCGGTCAGCGGCGGAATCGGCGTCACCAGCGCAACCGTCGACACCGACCCTCGCATAGTCGTCCTCACCGTGAACCCGCTGACGTTTGCGCAGAACTACACCGTAACGGTGCGAGGAATCCGCGACCGCGCGCATACCCCCAACACCGTTATCCCCGAAAGCGCCACCTCATTCTTGGCGCTTGAGCTGGTGTCGCAAGGGATCGGACTTTCCGGCGGCAGTATAACGCGGCTGGGCTCGGGAGGATTTCAAGTGACCGGCGCCGGGAGCGGCGCCAACGGCGCGAGTGACGAAGTGCAGTTCGCCTGGGAACAGCGAACCGGAAACTTCGATGTACGAGTCCGGGTGGACAACGTCGGCGTCACCGATCCGTATGTGCAGGCAGGGTTGATGGCCCGGGCAACTCTCGACACCAACTCTCCGTTCGCGGCGGCGTTTACGAGTTCGGCCCAGGTGGGTTCCTATTTCCTGAGCCGCAATACACCGGGCGGTGCCACGGTGATGGCGTCGCCTCGAGGCGGGTTTCCCTTCAACGGGCGACAGACTTGGCTGCGCCTCCAGCGATCGAGCAACACGCTCACCGGTTATGGCAGCCTGGACGGAGCGACGTGGACGTCGCTCGGTTCTGCCTCCATCGCTTTGGGATCACCCGTCTACGTCGGGTTGGCGGTCTCAAGTCGGGACACGGGAACCACGACGAGCGCGCGATTCCTGGAATATGCGCCGACGGTGAATCCGGCGTTAGGAAACATACCCGTGGATCGCGAACCCCTCGGTCCCACAACTCGGCGGACCGGGCTGGTGTTTTCGGAAATCATGTATCATCCGAATCCGCCGCTGGGCGTAACGAACAACCTGGAGTTCGTCGAACTGTACAATGCCGGCCCGGTGTTTGAGGACCTGGGAGGCTGGGAGCTCCGCGGTGCCATCCAGTTTACCTTTCCGCCCGGCTACAAAATCGAAGCGGGCGCCTTCGTGCTGGTCTCGGCCGACCCAGCCGCTTTGCAAGCGACGTACAAGGTCGCCGGAGGATTGGGACCGTTCACCGGCTCGCTCAACAACTCAGGGGAACGAATCGCGCTTCACGACCCGTTCGGCGCGTTGAAGCTGGAAGTCGAATACTCTCCCAAGCCGCCCTGGCCCGTGGCCGCGGATGGCTCTGGCCACTCTTTGGTCCTGGCGCGCCCCAGCTTCGGTTCGGACGATCCGCGAGCGTGGGCGGCCAGCGAATTGATCGGCGGTTCCCCTGGATTTCAGGATGCGATTCAGCCGTCGCCGCTGCGGGGGGTCGTGATCAACGAGTTCCTCGCCCACACCGACGACCCGCAATTGGACTTCATTGAATTGTTTAATAGCAACCGGACGCCGGTCGCCCTCGACGGCTGTGTGTTGACCGACGACCCCACGACGAATCGCTTTCGCATCCCGGTCGGCACGACACTGGACGGCCGCGGGCACGTCAGTTTTGACCAGAACGAGTTGGGATTCCGCCTGAGCTCCCAGGGCGAGACCATCTATTTGCTGAGCGCGGACGGTACTCGCGTTTTGGACGCCCTTCGATTCGAAGCGCAGGAGAACGGAGTGTCTTCCGGGCGCACTCCCGACGGCGCTCCGACAGTGCGGCGATTGGTACAACCAACCCCGGGCGCGGCGAACACTCCCTGGCGCCAGGAAGACATCGTGATCAATGAGATCATGTTCAATCCCATTTCCGGTGAAGACGACGATGAATATGTGGAGTTGCTCAACCGCTCGGCGAACACCGTGAATTTGGCTGGATG
>DLVS01000712.1 GCA_003445095.1 Verrucomicrobiales bacterium | reverse complement strand
GGGACGTACCGGCGGTGAGGGTGTTGGTGCTCACGGGCGTCCAAACGGGAGCGGCCAGGCTCGGGCTGGCTTCGACCACGACGGCAGCGTTGGTGGCCCAGGAGATGAGGAAGCCGAAGCCATTGGCCGTTACTCCAAAGTCGGGACCGCTCCTGAGGATCACCGGGTACGGCAGCGACCAGAGCGCAGTCGGACAAACGGAGAATGATGTCCCAGCCGGTGGTTCCGGGCAGGTAATAGACGGTCACGTCAATTCCAAACCAAGCCAGCGGCCGGGCTATTTGTAGATGTCCCGGCGATGCCCGACCAAATGCAGCCAGATGCGACCGGACGGGATGTCAAACTCGTACAACACGCGGTAATCCCCAACCCGCAACTTGCATTCCGGGCGACCCTTCAGCCGCTGATGAGGAAAACGATCCAGCACGGTTCCCATCGCGTCCACCCGACGCGTAATTTCGGCCTGGACGGCTTGAGGCGGCCCATCAAAGGCGCGGCAGCAGGTGGGCGACCAGATTTGCAGGGCCGCAGCCATGTTCAGGGCTGGCGGGTCCGGTAATGTCCGGCAGCAATCTCTTCCCTGGATTGATCGAGGGCCGCGACCACCTCGTCCCGCAACTCCCGTTGATCCTCCAGATACTCCTCAAACCACCGCTGGAAGGCTTCCAGCTCGCCCCGGCTCAGCTTGGGAACAGCCTCTTCCAATTCGGCAACTGTGCTCATGCCGGAAGGCTACCCGACCGGCAAATGCGGGCAAGGCATGTCGGCGGGCAGGGAATGAACCGAGGGTCAGGTCATTGGTCCCTCCACCGAGGCCTCGATCTTGCCCGCCGTTAGAACGAATCGTTTACCCTGCGCGAGAGACGTGAGTTGCAACTGGGTGCCAGCGCTCAATTCCAACCGCGTTCGCTCCGGACCGAAGCCAATCGTTCCCGAGGCGTTGGTGCCCAGTCGCACGACGTCACCAGGTCTTATGGCGAATCCCGGCACGGCAGGCATCGACTCCTTCCCGCGCCCGACGGAGACGTCCGGACCCTTCGCCTCGACCAGCGTCGGCTGGCCCATGGTCGGGCCGAATAGCCAAAGGCCGAGGAAAATCGTCAAGGAGGCGGCGAACGCGAGCATCGTAGGGAGGGAAAACCTCCAAAATTGGATGCGAGTTGGGACCATGAACCCTCGTAGCCGTCGACGGAAGGAGGCGCTGACCAACGCAGCGGGTATGGAGGCGTCGGTGGATTCTGGCGCGTCGTCGCGTAAAGAAGAGTGCGCGTCGTTCCCTCCGCGACTAGGGCGGTTCCTGGGCAGGTTCCAAATAGCGCGTAGCCGCGGGAAGGAGACGAATGGCCGGGGGGGATACTTCCGGCAACCTACGTTGGGCCTGAGAGTCGCCCAAGCTGGTGGAGGCTCGGCTTCGATTTGGTGCATCACGCGCCGTTCCACCGACGTCGCGAGTTCCGCACGCAGGCGCGCCTTCCAGAGCGAGTAACTGCGTGTGGGCGGCGACCGCTTGAGGCTCGGCGGACAGCAACGATTCGAGTTCGCGCGCGTCGGCGGAAGTCGACATCGCGGAAGGTGATCGGGTTATCGAATTCGCCGTGCGAAGCAGGTTGCAAAGCGACATGTGTCCTGTCCCCAACGAGTCCCCTTCTGGATTCGCTGCCACCGCCCGCTCCCGGCGGTGCGTTCATGAGAGATCTTCAGAGTCGGCTTATCTTTCGCAAAGCGTTTCGTAGCATCGCAGCCAAGTCCGCGATTGCGGAAGATTGGAGTTGCACAATACATGAACCAACGGCTTAAAAAGGCTACAGCGAACGCGCCGGTTGCGGCTCGGTTCCAGGTCGGGCACAGTTGGCGGCGCGTCACTGAGCAGCGGCGTTCGGCCAATGAATGAGACTTTCGCACCAAGTTAGCGGAGCGCTGAGGACGTTTTCATATTTTCTCGCGAGCGGAACTCACTACATGCTCGAAGGCGTGTCGTATCTGGACCTTTTCGGAAAGGAGCCCAGCGCCATTGAGCAGACTTATGCCATTTTTGCCAACGTTCTCGAAATTGACGAGGCCGGGAATGTGACCAATCTGAACCACGCAGAGAAGCGTGCCGCCGACTATTTGCGTTCTTATTGCGATCCCGGTTTTAAGGTTGAGCCACCGTTTGAAGAGTGGGAAGTTGCGCTGCATTGAAGGACGAGCCGAACAAACCGGCTACACAGAACCCGGCGGTAGCGCCTCGGTTCCATGCAGCACACCTTGGACGCCGGGTCGGTGATCCGGCCCGTTCGGCAAAAATGATGAGCCCCGAGGATATCGTGATCTATAACGGCGTTGAGATGCGACGCGACTATGCCGAGTCCCTCGCGGAAGCGCAGACTCTCACGCACTACCGGAGCGGAGACGACTTGCGATCGCGGATTAGATTTGGGGACGAGACCTATCCTATGGTGACTCACGGCAGCGGCCTTTGTCCGTGTTGTGATGCAGCGAGATCGCAGCTCCACGAACCATTGTGTGAGCGTGAGCAGTGCCCTCGCTGCTTTCAGCAAGTTATGTCGTGCGACTGCGACTATCTCACAGATAGCGCATGCCACTCTTAGCCCGCAGATGAAAACAACGCCGAACAATAAAGGGTGTATTGCTGCGGAGCGGAGCCAGCAACTACACCGGTGGTTGAACAAGCCCGAGGAGAGGCGCGGTAGCGGAGAGCTGAATCGTTCGGCGGCACTATCTTATGCATGATTATCATGCGTTCAGACACGCAGCTATCCGTTATTGGGAGCGACGACGCATCATCTACAATGTTGCGCTCCTACCGCCGTCAGCTCTCATCTACATGCTCACCGCAGGGTTTTCGCGTGCCGGTGACGACTATGGCTGGCATCCCTACTACGTGCTCTTGCTATTCCTATTCTCGGCACTCGGTGCGAACATTTGCTACACGTTTGCTTACGCACTCGAGTTTCTATTTGGCAGTGACGATCCCGCGTCACGTTGGCTCCGGCTCGGTCGTTCCACAGCGTTCGCGTCGGGTCTGGCTTTTGCAATTTTACTCGCGGCCGTTGGTGGTAAGAACATAGCGCTCATGGAGTTTTATTTGCGATGAGAAGGTGACATGTGTCCTGTCCCCAACGAGTCCCCCCAGGAGATGAACGAGTCCCCTTCTGCGGAATCAAGGACGGGGCGATGATTTCGCACGCCCGCCCTTCTGACGCAGGGGTCGGTAGAGCCAGAACCCGGTCGGACCGGCTTCATAGACGTCGCGGGTTTCGCTCCCGTCTTCCGCCAACTTCTTGACGAGTCGGTCGACCGCCTGGGTGTGGGCGGGCACCGTCCCGTAGGCTCGGACGGAGCCATTGGAATCGGCAATAGCGACGGCGATCGTTTCGGCGTGGACATCCAGGCCGACGTATTTGAGCCTTTGTTCTGTGGGTGACGAGTTCATGAGGCACTTCTGGTTGACTGGTTGGCGGAGTGATCCGTCCGGCCACAACCCCCGTGGCTCTGGAGGCCGCCAACGGTACCGTTGGAGAGCGTGCATAAGTTGTTCCACGGTGTCGTAGCGATTGGTCCGATCCTTTTCCAAACATTTCATCACGACCCCGTCTAGACCAGCGGCCAGTGATAAGTGACGAGTGACGATTTTGGAATCGCGCGCATCCGCTCGAAGTTGGGTCAACCGCGTGCTTGGGCGGACTGGCTTTTTCTCCCGAATCGTCTTGCGCATTGCGTCGAGGCCCGAGGCCAGGAGTTCTTTGCCTTCAAACGGGGTGACGCCCGTCAGCAATTCGTAGAGCACAACGCCCAGACTGTAGATGTCGCTGCGCGCGTCCAGGTCCAGGCCGGTCATTTCCGCTTGCTCGGGGCTCATGTAAGCCGGAGTGCCCTGGAATTCGTGGACCGGTGGCGGAATACCGGCTCCCTCTAAACGGCCCCTCATGGCTTGGGCGATGCCGAAATCGATGACTTTGGGCGTCGCGATACCGTCATGTTGGGTGACTAGAATATTGGAAGGCTTGAGGTCGCAATGAATGATGCCCTGGTCGTGCGCGTGCTGAATCGCATGACCAACTTTGATGAACAGCTCAACTCGTTCCGCGACGCCGAGCTGACCACGGTCGCAGTAATCGGTAATGCGGCGGCCGATCACCAGCTCGATGGCGAGATAGGTTCCTGGCCCAAGGGGGTCGGAATCGGCGTCGAACATCTTGGCAATATGGGGATGATCCATCATCGCCAGCGCCCGTCGCTCTGCCGCGAACTGAGCTTCCAACCGCTCGGTCCCCTTCCCTGGCTTGATGATTTTCACCGCGACCCGGCGACGGAACGGTTCGTCCTGTTCGGCGAGATAGACGACCCCGCAACCACCTTCACCGACCTTTTCCAGCAGCCGGTAGCAGCCAATGGTCTGGCCGAGGACTTTGTCCGTTGGGTTAGTGAGGTAATCTTCGGCGAGCAGCAAGCCGCGCCCTACGCAACGTCGGCAAAGGCCGCCCAGCGCGGTCGTGGGCCGGCGACCGCCGCAGTGAGGGCAAAGGAGCGCCGCCTGCATGAGCCTTCATCCCTCGCGCCTGATTAGCGGAACAGGTCTTCAAACTCGCGATTCACCTGCTCTGCGCCTGCCACCGTGGCCAGCACCGTCTGCCGAACCAATTCGCGATAACGATCTCGGAATCGGCAAACGGCGGCCGGCACCGCTCGGGAACTCATCCCCAGCTTGCCGGCGAGCACTTCGTAATCGGCTCCGTTTCCCGGATCGGACAAAAACCGACTCAACTCCCGAAAACGCGCCTCCTTTCCCGCGCGGCTGAACTCAGCCTGCAACTCGGAATAGGCGGCTTGCAAAATCGTCGCGGCCCAGCGTCGGTCGAAAACTTCGTCCGGTCCCAGCGCCGGTTCCGCCTCCTCCGAGTATTCCCGCTCCACTTCCACAAAGTCACCGACCAGCACCACTTTATTCCGACCTCGCTTTTCGGCGTCGGTGCGGCGCTGTCCATCGACCAGGAAACGCCGCAGGGCACCGAGCAGGAAATTGCGAAAACGGCCCTTCGACGGATCAGCGCGGGAGAAGGCCTGCTTGGCGATCAAATCAGCGAGGAACGCTTGCGTGAGATCTTCGGCTTCCACCGGCGCTTTCCCCCTTCGGCGCAAGTAACTGTAGATGGAGGGCCAATAGCGCGCGCAGAGCTGCTCCAAAGCGTCGCGCGCCGCGGCGGAACCGTCTTCGCTTCCGGCCAACGCCACTTGGGTCCACCGTGTCTCCGTAAAATCCTCCTCGTTATGGGATGAGGCGACGTCATCAGGTGCAAGGTGGCTCATGTTGAGTGGGCGGCCGGCTGCATCCTGACGGCCGAGCGTCAGCCTTACAACAAGACTCGCCCGCCTTCGCAAAAAAACGAGCGAGTCATGAATGTCTCCTGACCGATGGTGAGTCGGGAACATTTCGCAAACGTCCACGGCGGGTTGCGTTCACGCCCAAACGGTGACCACCTACTTGTTACCGATTTCGCGGAGGATCGGGGTCGGATTGCTCCTATGTCGCTCTTCATTCACTTGTGACGAATCTTCGCAATCGCCCAGCACAAATTTCGAGAGTACGAGGCGATGGGACGATTCCCCGCCACCTGCGAATGGTCTAGCCGGCATTTGGTGGAGCCGCGCCCATGAATGCGCGGAGCCGATGTCCGGTTTGTGGAAGCTGGCGCTCGACGAGTGCGCTAGGCGGCCAGTGTCCGGCCTGCATCATCGCGGTAACGTTGAGACCGGCGCCCGTGAAGCCCGGAGCCGGTCAGTCGAAGCGCGGGAAGCGACAAACCAGTTCCCGCAAGAGGCCCTGCGGCAGCAAGTCGGCTGGGTCACGATCCATTCCCAAAAATAATTTGTGATTTCGTGAAATCGGAACCCGGAGATTACGAGAGTACTTCACGCTGGTTGGACCACACCTCGCAAAACACTGAACGCGTCCCTCGATCATGTTCCAAAGCCATGAGGAACCATGAGCCATTCCGATGATTGCTGAAGCAATTTCGTTTCTGCGCGAGCAGTTGAACGCCCATTTCGGGACTTTTCGGGAATTGCCGACGGATTTGCCCGTGGTGATGCGTGCTCTGGTGGATCAAAGAGGCGAGGTCACCCCCGGTGGCGAGCAAGGAGTCAGCTTAACCTTGGTGAACGTGGAAGAAGAGATCGCCGCGCGTAAGCCTTACGCCCAGCGCGAGACGGAAACGGGGTTCGAAATCGGTCCGGCGGCGTTGAATCTGAACCTCTCCGTATTGGTGTCGGCCGAATTCCGGCCCTCCAACGGCCCGACCGATCCTGAGGGCGTTTCCAAGAACTATGGACGAACGCTGCAAAGTCTTACGCGGGCGGTGCATTTCTTCCATTCGCGGCCGTCGTTCTCTCCCGAGGACTCGCCGGATCTGCCCAAAGGCATCGAGAAACTGATCGTGCGTCAGGTCAACCTCTCGATTCAGGAGCAGCAAAATCTCTGGGCCTATCTCGGCGCTAAGTATGCGCCTTCCGTTCTTTACAAGATCTCGATGCTTTCCTTGCCGGCGGATTATCGGTCGAGAATTGCGGCGCCGCTGCACGATTTCCGTTTGAATTTTAGGTCCCGCTAGCCCGAAACCGCCTGATTTATCGTCGCGAAAACCTCCACAGAAACTCACGCACTCTATGATAGACTACAAAACACCCGGCGTTTACGTCGAGGAAACAGCCACGCTGCCTGCGTCGGTCGTTCAGGTTCCCACTGCGATTCCGGCGTTCATCGGCGTGACCGCCAAGAAACCGGAAAAGCTTACTGGTTTCTCCAAAATCGGCTCGCTGCTGGAATATGAAAACGCCTTCGGACAGGGCGCCGGGGCCAAGGCGTATCTTTATAGTTCGATCAAACTGTTTTATGCCAACGGAGGCGGCGATGCTTACGTCTATTCCGTGGGAGGCGCCTCAACGGCGTTAAACTCGAAGTTGTTCACCGACGCGCTAGCAGCGTTGGAAAAAGTTCCGGAGCCGACGCTCATTCTGTTCCCGGATGCGGTGAACCTATCGACCGGCCTCGAAGAAGTGCAAAAGACTGCGCTCAAACACTGCTATGACCTGCGCGGTCGCTTTTGCATCCTGGATGCTCCCACGCGCGATTCTCTGCTGGGGAGCAAAGGCGAGTCGAAGCTGATTGCGGCATTCCGCACCGGAGTCGGCACGAGCAATCTGGATTACGGCGCGGCCTATGGCCCGTGGTTACAGGTCGCGGCACCGGCCGGGTCCAATGAACCGACCGAAGTCCCCGCGAGCGGCGCAGTGGCGGGCGTTTATGCCAGCGTGGATGCGCAGCGCGGCGTGTGGAAGGCCCCCGCCAATGTAAGCCTCAATGGAGTCGTCGGGTTGACTGAGGCGATCAACGATCACGATCAGGAGTCACTGAACGTCGATACTGACGGCAAATCCATCAATGCCATCCGGGCCTTTCCCGGCAAAGGCGTGCTCGTTTGGGGGGCACGCACCCTCAAGGGGAATGACAATGAGTGGCGCTATGTGTCGGTGCGCCGCCTCTTCATTCTGGCGGAAGAATCGATTCGTCGCTCCACCGCTTTCGTGGTGTTCGAACCCAACGACGCCAACACTTGGATCAAGGTTAAGGCCATGATTGAGAATTTCCTCACCGGCTTGTGGCGTCAGGGAGCACTGGCGGGAGCGAAGCCGGAGCAAGCCTTCTTTGTGAATGTGGGTCTGGGCACGACGATGACGCCCCAGGACGTTCTCGAAGGCCGCATGATCGTCAATGTCGGCATGGCCGCAGTACGCCCGTCCGAATTCGTGGTTATTCGCTTCTCCCACAAACTGCAAACCGCTTAGAGAAGGACGCCGACCCACGCCAAGAACAACTTCAACTCATAACATCTATCTTATATGGCTGCTGATTATCCCGTTCCCAGTTTCCACTTCCAGGTTTCCTGGGGTGGCGCCAAGCTGGCGTTCACTGAAGCGTCCGGACTCAAGGTCGAAACCGAGGTCGTGGAATACCGCGATGGACTCAGCCCGGAGTTCTCCAAAATCAAAATGCCGGGACAGCGCAAGTTCAGTGACATCACGCTTAAACGCGGCGTCTTCAAGGGCGACAACGAGTTTTATCAATGGTGGAATACCGTGGCTCTCAACAAAGTGGAACGGCGGGACATCGTCATCAGTCTGCTGGACGAGAAGCACGAACCCGTCGTGGTGTGGAAGGTGAAGAACGCCTGGCCGTCCAGTCTGGAAGGGCCGAGTCTTAATGCCTCCGGCAGCGAAGTCGCCATTGAGAGCCTGACCATTGTCAACGAGGGCATCACCATCCAAAACGCCTAAGCGGAGGGGCCATGCCAGTCGATTATCCTCCGGTGGGGTTCCACTTTGCGGTGGCGTTCCAGGACCTCGACGGCGCTTCGCGCGACACGAGGTTCCAATCGGTGTCCGGTCTGTCCGCCACCGTAGAGACCGAAGAAGTTCGCGAAGGCGGCGAGAACCGCTTCAAACACAAACTTCCCACCGGAACGACGTGCGACCTGCTGGAACTCAGACGAGGCTTGGTTCTCGACTCGGCCTTGGAACGTTGGTGCCGCGACGCGATCGAGCACTTCGTGTTCAAGCCGATCAATGTCCAGATCAGCTTGCTCGGTGAGACGCACCAACCCATCGCCTCCTGGCGAGTCGTGAACGCGTTTCCGGTTCGTTGGTCGGTGTCGGAGTTCGACGCCCAACAGAGCGCGGTCGCGATCGAGACGCTCCAACTTCAATACCAGTACTTCCGTCGGCTCAACACCTGAGACACTATGCCCATCGTCATTCGAGAACTCGTCATTCGTACGATCGTCGCCGACCACGAGCCCGGCGGTGAAGCTACCCAAACTAGAGACCAGGCCGGCGGAACGCGCTCGAAGGCGGAGGATAACAGGCTGGTAGAAGAATGCGTGAATCGGGTCATGGAACGGCTCTGGGAGCACAATGAACGCTAAGCTCATCAAGCTTGTCATCGCCGCGTTCAAGGACTCCGGCTATCTCCGGCCCACCGGGGAGGTGTATGAAACGCTGATCAATCCCGATAGCTATAACGAGCAATTCGAAATTGATTACTCCGACGCGCAGCCGTGGGGCGCGAGCGGCGCGGACTTGAAATACAAAGGCACGAAACCCCGAGTCATCGGCTTCACCTTTTTATTCGACGGCACCGGGGTTGTTCCGATGACGTCGGCCGGCAGCGCGGCGGCCAAGGTGTTGCCGGTGACCCTGCAAATCGAGGCGTTCAAGCGGGTCGCTCTCAACTTCAAGGGCGACACCCATGCGCCCCGTTACGTGCGCATCGTTTGGGGCACGCTCGTTTTCAAAGGGCGGCTTTCCTCACTCGACATCAGCTACACGTTGTTCGCGCCTTCCGGACTGCCGTTGCGCGCGCGGGCGGCGGCTCAATTCAAAGGGTCGATCTCGCCGCTGATGCGCGCGCTGCAGGAGCGGACCTCCTCGCCCGATCTGACCCATGTGCGAGTCGTCAAACAGGGCGACACCTTGCCGGCTTTGTCGCAGGAGATTTACGGCGACCCGGCACACTACCTCGAGCTGGCGCGAGTGAACCGACTCAGCAGTTTTCGGCGACTCCAACCCGGAGTGCAGTTGATTTTTCCTCCGATCAAGCGATGACCATGCCGTCGTCCAATTTCAACACGTCGATAGTCACCTGCCGCATTCGCGCCGGTGGGACGCCAATGCCTCCCTGCGAGGTGGTCAGCATTACTGTCGCCCGCGAAGTTAATCGGATTCCTTCAGCTCGGATCGTCCTGCTAGACGGCAACGCCGCGGAACAAGATTTCCCGCTCAGCGGTCAACCGTTGCTTCAGCCGGGCAAGGACATCGAGATCCTCGCCGGCTATGACTCCCAGGATAAGACGATCTTTAAAGGGATCATCACGCGCCTGCGAACCCGAGCCAAGAGCAGCAGTAACACCGAACTGATCCTCGATTGCTCCGACAAATCCGTGTCTCTCACCGAGGGAAGGCACAGTGCGTGCCACCCTCGCCAGTCAGATTCCACCGTGATGAAGTCATTGATTCAGGCCGCGGGGCTTCGAGCGGCCGTCCAGACCACCACGGTAACTCAAGAAGATCTCGTGCAGTTCAATGCGACGGACTGGGATTTCATTGTGAC
>DLVS01000250.1 GCA_003445095.1 Verrucomicrobiales bacterium | reverse complement strand
AGTTTTCCGCGCTGGATGTGGAGGGTGAGTACGTATTCGCGGCTAAGCGGCAGGGAGGATTGACGGCCTACCATGCCTTTTTGCCTGGTGGCTTGAGATCAGCCGGAACGAAGGGCGGTCCCTGGACGGCCGAAGATCTCCAAGTGGTTGGCGAACGAATCTACATGGCCGACAGCCGCAGCGGTCTGCGAGTTTTTCAAGCGCGCTCTGGTATCCCTCAGGGGCTGCTGGGGGACCTGCCGGTTTTCCTCGCTTCCGGAACAGTCATCGACCTGCCCGAGCGCAGTGCCGCGGGCTTGCCCATTCAGTACACCGTGGTGGAAGGCGACGCAGTCATCGACGGGAGAGTTCTGCGGATTACCGGCCCGGGAAATCTGACGATTCGGGCCGAGGTCGAGGGCGATGCTCAGTTCCTTCCCGCGGTGGTCCAACGCACCGTTTACGCAGTGGAGCCGCCCGTCGTAGTTATGGAAAGTGTCGAGGCAGGACTCCGATTTCGGTGGGTTCCGAATTTTGGCACCGACACGCTGGTGGTCACCGATTCGCTCAATGAACCCGCCAATTGGCAGCCCGCGGAGATCTTGTTCACGGAATATTCCGAGGCGGAAATGATTCTCACGGTCACAGTTCCCTTACCCAATGGAACTCGGTTCTATCGGGTGCTGCGGCAGTGAGAGTTCATCTGTGCTTTCTTCCCTCCCATTTTTGTTTTCTGAGGATTAGAGCAAACGCAGTGCGAACGAAGAACACGAGCGGCGTCCAATCCCTAGTCCCGTTCTCACTCCTCGTGGGTGCCTGGGCGCTCCTGGCCTTAACGGGTATCACCGCCGAACCGCCGACCAACGCTCCGGCCGGGGATTTTCTGTTCTACAACAACCTCGGCAACGTCGTCCGCGTATCTACCAATGACGTCCATTCCTCCTTTCATCCCTCAACGTCACTCGGAATGGACCGGCAGATCCCCACACCGACTCCGGGCATGCCTCAGTCTGACCATGTCCGAAAACGGATCGCTGACAGCAAGACGGGTTCGGAAACACTGCAGTGGTTCGCGGCAACCCCTCCTGTGCTCGCGCCCTACCTGGGCAGTTTTGACGAGTACGGGAACACCGCCGTCCAGCAGGGAGCACTTTTCGCGACCGATCCGATTAGTCGCGGGGCTCAGGCGGCCAAGTATTGGATCTCCGACTTCGGCCTCCGCAATATCTTTTATCAGAGTCTGGCGATGGTGCGAATGCCCGACGCCATCTCCGGCGACAGTACACTGGAGTACTACTTTGCCACGTTCTATGGGAAATGGTCGGTGTTCGAAACCCCTAACGGAGGCCCCGCGGGTTGGCTGAGCGTGGAAGCCAACGCGCAAGTGGGTCTTTCGGCCGCGAGCCGCGAGCAATCACCGCAAAACAACCTGGGCGCACTGGTTAACCCTCAGGCCAACGTGTCCGGGCCTAATGGAGTTTGGCTCTCGGAATTGGCCTGGCAGCAGTCGTTCTGCGAGGGGAGCTTCGTGTTAGTCGCGGGCCAATTGAACCAAGCCAATTACCTCGATGTGAATGCGTACGCCAACAACAGCCAGAGTCAGTTTCTCAATGGCGCCTTCGTGAACAACTCGGTGATTCCGCTTCCCTCCAACAATCTCGGCGCCAACCTCCAGTGGCAGCCGGCGGACTCGTGGTATGTCTTGTTCGGAACCAGCGCTAACAACCAAACTCCGGGTCAATCCCCCTTTCAGGACCTTGGATTCAACAATTGGTCCTACTTGCTGGAGCTGGGCCTAACGCCGACCAATTTGTTCGGATGGGGACCGGGGGCCTATCGCCTGCAACCGTTCGTGGCCACCGTGGACGGCTCGACTCAGGCGGGGGTGGCATTGAACATCCAACAGCAGCTCGGACCGAATTCGCCGTTCGCTTGCTTTGGCCGGTTCGGCGTGGGTGGGTCTCAGATCATGCTGCATAGCGCCCAAGCCCAGGCGTCCGTGGGGATGGTCATGGATTCGCCCATGGCCCACTTGGGGATCGCTCCAAGGTTGACCAACGATTCACTGGGCTGTGCTTTTGTTTGGAGTCAGGCCGTCGCGGCGGAGGAGGCATACCATGAGAATGAATACGCCGGGGAGATTTTCTACGCCTTGCAACTCACACCCACCGTCCGCTTGCAGCCAGATGTGCAGGTCGTCTGGAATGCCGCGTTCAATCCCGAACCCGGACCGGCCCTCGTCTGGCAACTCCAACTGAACATCGCTTGGTGAGGTCTGAGCGGCTTCGATCTTTGCGGATGTGGCTCATCTGATCGGCGCTTATACGCGTGAATCCACGGTTTCCAGAAGGAAGGCTCGGCCGAGCTTAAGGCAGCCCGGAAGGGTCGTAGCGGACGAACTTTTTGTTTGGAACTCGGGAAGGCTCCCGGGACATTGTGATAGCATCGTTGGTAGCAATGGCTGGGTTGAGTGCGCCCGTAGCTCAGATGGATAGAGCAGCTGCCTTCTAAGCAGCGGGTCGGGAGTTCGAATCTCCCCGGGCGCGCCAATCTTTTTCCTCAGAAAACCGCATAAATAGGGCAGACTCTTGAGATTCTGCGTACAATGCTGAATTGGACCTAATCGGCTTCAATGCGGGGGAATAAGGCCAGACGTGGCAAGTTCTGGCAACTATTTTGTATCGAACTTGCAGATTTGCCGGCCTTGCTTACATCCCCGTTACTTATGGAGGCCTTGACTTGCCGGGACGGCCATCATCTGAAGGGATGCGTCTGCAAAACTTGCGGCCAAGAATTTCATTGTTACACGGCCGACGGGGTTTGCGCTAATTGCGGAGCCCAATGCCATCACGAATTTAAGGAAGTCAGTCAGATCGGCAGCGACACGTGGATGCTGGCCGTTGTTGATAGGTGCCAGATTTGCGGAAAGACACAAGAGCGTTAGCCCTTTCAAATTCGCCGGCGAAAAACCGGAATCCCTTGCGAGATGCCGGCCCCACGCAATCCAACCTCAGATCGGGAGGAATGGAGCGACGGCGCGGCGGCGGGTCAACGGGGGATCGCATCGCTAGATTTAGCGTTCGAGCTTCAACAGTAGGATTTGGAAGACGCTCCAACGCGTGTGAGGCGGGCCGATTTCGTCAACGATCCAATCCCCGCCGGTTCCGTGGCCAATCGTCCTCACTTGCACGCCCTCGCGGAGCCCGGTTGGAAGCTTGTACACTTGGGGACCGTCCATCGCTACGGTGATGCAAAGTTGACCGATTCTAGATGGATGTGGAGCAACAAAGCCTGCCATTCGTGGAGTAAGCCACGCCTGGTCGGACATTGACGGTCAAAAGTGGAAGAAAGTGACTCCGAAGTCCCAAGCGGTTCACTTCATGGGCGACTATGTTGGAATACTTCCAACCACCAAGCAAACTCGTCTTTCCGGGCTTGGAACCTTGGTATTTCAACGCAATTTCCGAGAAATGTGTGCCCGTCTGGCGCCGTGGTGGCAGAACTTAGATCGCATGGATATCGCTAGACTTAGGGAGCCGACCTTTCCGCTGGACAATTCGCTCGAGCCCCGGCATGTCAATCGGGCAGTGGCATTCGAAATTCAATTCGCGTAGAGAAGATTCCTCATGTGCAATCAGATGAGCAAAGAAATTACATTCCGAGCAGTAGTCCTTGAAGACGTAGCTACCGGCGTCCACCGCGACGTCGAAACCAGTCATTTTGCTTTAGGATGGCCAAATGCCAAACGTGACAAAACTTTTATGCCAAGGGGAGGATACTCCACCTTTGGTGAGCTTGGGACCTGGACGACGACTATCACAGCGCTGGCAACCTCATCTGCGTTCTCTAGTATTATCATCGCATGGCTCAGGTCCAAGCGCCGCAAGGTCACCCTTAGTAACGGAAACCGTAGGATTGAGTATGAGGGACCCAATCCTATCGCTGATCTCAAACAAATCAGGGATGACATCAATGGTATTATTGGCGATGAAGATCATCCAACTATTATCGTTTATGCCGAGGACCTGGACGGACCACGGCCGCAACCGCCAAAACCTCCAATTGGACCCTTATAGCTTGGACCCACCGAATAGCTGAGGCTTAGCCTTCGCCGCAACCGCTCCGGCAACGACGGGTCTTTGGGTTTCCCGACACGCCCCTTCGACAAATCCACCACGTTTGTTCGATCAACCTCAACATACAACACCATGACCACCACACACCTACTCGCCGGCTGCGCGGCCATAATCACTGTCGGAGCCGGAAGGGCCGACTTTTTCAACGGGAACGCCGAGGACATCTACACTGATTCCGGCTCGTTCTCGCTCACGATTAGCCACAGCGGTCCACGCTCGCTATCCATCATGATCCCCACTAGGAGCGGAGAGTTCCCACTCGGCCACGACTTCGGACCGGAAATGTGGCATTTGTGGCTCGATACCCCGCGGCAATACCCGCCAGCGCCGGCCCCGTGGGAAACACGGTTAGCTGAGAACCCGTTCGGCTCTCCACTCGATCTCGACTACCAGATTGGCACACCGATCATC
>DLVS01000017.1 GCA_003445095.1 Verrucomicrobiales bacterium | reverse complement strand
CGGTAGCGCGGAGCAGATTGAGCCGGGTCGGTGATCTTGATGATCCCGGCGTCAAGGGCGGCGGAAATGGTCTGGGAAATGGTGGCCATTTTCTCCGCCGGCAGCTTGAACCGTTCGCGGAGGCTCTGGTTGGTCATTTTCTGGTTCAGGACGTAACAGAGGCAGCAGTGCTGGTAACAGGCGCGGATGCGGTCATTCCGCTCCATGGTCTCGAACGGGCGGGGCGCAGAGAGGAGAACTGAGAAGCGCCTGAAGCCGGCGCGAAAATCCGGCGCGGGGAGTTGGTGGAGTTCGATGGCTTGGATCACCTTGTCCACGCCGCTGCCCTTTTCCTCACAGATGGCGAAGCGGCGCATGAGGTCCGCGAGGCGTTCGTTCCGGGACTGGTAGCCATCAATGAACCGGTCCACGGGAACGATTGGATCGCCTGGATTCGAGATTTCGACGCGGTCGGAGTAAATCTCGACCATGACGGATGCGCCGGTGACGCGAAAATCCTGATGGATGAGGGCGTTGGCGACGAGCTCGCGGATGGCGATCTCGGGCACAAGTTTCACTTCTTTCCGCAAGGCATCTTGAATGACCTCGTTCTGCGGGAGCTGCGCCATAATAAAGCCGATGAGAGCCTGAAAACCGACGGCGTAACCTTTCGTGCCTAGCTGATCCAGTTTTGTGTCCAACTTCGAGTTGCCTGAGTAAACGACCACGCGCGGAGCTTTCCGTGAGATGCCCAGGAAATCTTTCAGGCGTTTTGCAAGTAGCAGCGCACCAAGGCGACGAATGGCGTAGCCACCGCCGATCAAGTCCACCAGACGCTCCTGTTGGAGGCGGTCCAGCACGCCCGCTTGGTCTGTGGGGTATGGCAACTTGAGCAGCTCGAAGAAACCCTGCGTGTCGAGAAGTTCCACGACCTGGCCGGCATCCAGCCCTGTCTTAGTGTGTTCCTCTAACAAGTCTGGTTCGCCCTCAGCAAAAATCCGGCGCAATTGGTCTTCGCTCATGGGCACGAGTTCCTCGCCAGCACGCATGAAGTAAGTGCCCTCCAAGTGATACGCCGTTCCCCGCGGCCGGGAAGGAATGTGGAACACCACCACGCGCCCATCCGGATGGTTAACAGCTTCGACATCCACGCGGAAACCGAGCGTTTGAAAAAGCTTTTCCGCCATGCCGACGGGATCGTTCACGGCGGCGGTTCCGACAACCGAGCGCGGAGGCTTGTCCGCTATTCCAAATAGAAGATGGCCACCGCCTTCGTTGGCGAGCGCGACGCAATATTTGCAGAGCGTGCGGGAATCGAATTGCGCCTTCGCCTCCTTGAATTCCAAGCGTTGATTCTCGGAAGGGGCACTGCGCCACAAATTGATTTGTTCGGGTGTGGTGCTCATGCACCTCCTTTCAGCAGTTCATCCAGCAAACCCTCGGCTTCCTTCTCCACGGCGAGGATGTCGGCGCGGATTTGCTCCAGCGTGCGCAGCGGCTGGGGTTGGTAGAAGTGGCGGGTGAAGCTGATTTCGTAGCCGATCTTGGTGGCGTCCGCCTTGATCCACGCATCGGGAGTGTAGGGCAGGATCTCGCGGCGGATGAACGCTTCGATGCCCACCTTCGCCGTAGCTTCGGAGGGCAGGTCCCCCGGAAGGCCGGACGATGGCGCCTCGAGGAACGAGTTCTGTTCCGTGTCGCGCGGGTTGGGATCCGGCTCGAAGCTCACGCTTCGGATCTTAGATTTCCGATTTGAGATTTCCGACTGGCCGAGAATCGAGAGCGGATAACGGCCGTGCAAAGCGTCCGACTCCTCCTTCAGGAGTTTGTCAATGACGGGCGGAGCGGTCTCGACACGCCAGCTCACGGCGCGGAGAACGGTCTTCAAGTCGGCGGCGGTGAATTTGAGGTCGAGCTGCTTAATGGCGTCATCCACGCGGTCGCGGAAGAGGTTGTAATCTTCAAACAAGTCGCCGCCGAGTTCCTTGCGCAGAGTCAACGTCGTTTCAACGAGGTGGGCGTCGCGTTTCCAGGTATCAGCATCCAGCAGCTTCTTCTTTTTCTTTTCCATCAGGAGTTGCTCCGGTGGGTTGATGTTGGATCGCGCGGTTTGCCGGCGGCGAGCCAGAACATATCTCCCGACAAGCCGCGCCTCGCCAACGACCCTTCCGCTTGCTAACTTCCATCCACGTTATGCAACCCACGCACGACCTGCGGGTCGTCCGCACCCGTCGGCTTCAGGCGCCGTCAGCGCTGAAGGCCGAGTTACCCATGACCGAACGCAGCAATGCCACGGTCGTGAATGGCCGCGCCACCGTTCAACGCATCCTGCGCCGCGAGGATCCGCGGATGCTGGTCGTGCTCGGGCCGTGCTCGATTCACGATCCGGTGAGCGCGTTGGAGTACGGCCGACGCCTGGCCGAGCTCGCGCCGGCAGTTCAGGACCAGCTCTTTCTGGTCATGCGCGTTTATTTTGAGAAGCCGCGTACCACGATTGGTTGGAAGGGGTTGATCAACGATCCCAATCTCGATGGCACGTACGACGTCGAGGAAGGATTGCGAGTGGCGCGAAAGCTGTTGCTCGAGATTAACGACCTGGGAATTCCCGCCGCGACGGAGTTTCTGGACCCCATCGTTCCTCAATACACGGCGGACTTGGTGACCTGGGCGGCGATCGGCGCGCGAACGACGGAGAGTCAGACCCATCGTGAAATGGCGAGTGGGCTGTCGATGCCGGTGGGACTGAAGAATGGGACGGATGGGTCGTTGCAGATCGCGATCGACGCGATGTTGAGCGCGCGGCACCGGCATCATTTCCTAGGAATTGACGAATCGGGAGCTGTCGCCGTGGTGCAGACGGTGGGGAATCCCGAGGGCCATGTGGTGCTGCGAGGCGGCCGGTTACGCACGAATTTTGACGCCGCCAGTATCGCCGAGGCGGCGGAGCAATTGCGGAAAGCGGGATTGCCGGATGGTTTGATGGTGGATTGCTCGCACGCGAATTCGAGCAAACAGCACGCGAAACAGGAAGAAGTGTGGCTGAACTTGATCTCGCAACGCGTCGAAGGCTGCGAGCCGTTGATTGGGGTGATGATCGAGAGCCATTTGTTCGAGGGGAATCAGCCGATTCCCAAGAACCTGGCGGATTTGCGTTATGGCGTCTCGCTCACCGACGCGTGCTTGGGTTGGGATGTCACGGAGCGGATGTTGCGCCATGGCGCGGAGCGGCTCCGAGCGGCGAAGCCCGTGCACGCGGTCGCTTGAAATTCCGTGAGTAGCTCGGTGCAAGGGTACCTGATCGCGGCGGGACTGGTGGTGGTCGCCATGATCGGGTTGGTCGTGATTTGGAAGGTCACGAAGTCGCTCGTTCGCCTGTTGTTTTGGTTCGTCGCCCTCTTGGCGGTGGCTATCGCGGCGTGGTGGTTGTTGGGGAAGTTCGGAATCCTTGCGCCACCGCCGTTCATTCCGATTTAGCGGGT
>DLVS01000139.1 GCA_003445095.1 Verrucomicrobiales bacterium | reverse complement strand
GGCTCAGCCGTAACGAGGCAATAGAGCCGCACGCGAAGGCGCGAAGCCGCGCAGAAAACAAGTGAGTGGGGGCATTGGCGGATTGCCGTTTGGTGAGTCCGACAAACGTTTACGGTCGTCGGCTGGACCGGCCTTCTTCTTCGCGGCTTCGCGCCTTCGCGAGAGTCTTCACGCATTTCCAACTGCATGGCTAAGGTAACCGGAGCGCCGCCAACTCCTCGGCGTAACCTTCACGAAAGGTGGGATACCGTGGAACCCAGCCGATTTCTTCTCGCAATCGGCGCGCGGAGACACGCTTGTTCGTGAGTCCGCGCTTCCTCGGTCGGGTGGGCGTGATAGTGGAAACGGGTGCGGCCGGGCGACCAAGCTGCTGAGCCAGCCAATCGAGGAAGGCGGCCTGTGTCACCGGCTCGTTATCGGCGGCGTTGTAGATGGCTCCGTTCGTACCGTATTCCAGAACCGCCTTCAGCGCACCGGCAACATCATCGCGATGAATCATGTTCAGCCAGCGGCGGGGATCGCCGGTTCCGCAGGGTTCGCCCCTTATGAATTGTTGAAACAAGTGTCCGCGACCAGGACCGTAGATGCCAGCAACGCGAAGAAGGCGGGCCGGGAACCCGCGTTCCTGCGCCGCCCGGAGCAACACCTGCTCTGCTTCCACCAGAATCCGTCCGGTGTCTGTCGCGGGTTCAGCGGGACTTGATTCGTCCACCCAAGAGCCGTCTGTCTGCCCATAGACGCTCGTACTGCTCGTATAGACGTAAGCTTCAGGCGGCGCGCCACTGAGCCATCGGATGACATTTACCGATCCTTCCAAATAGACCGCACGATATTCGTCGAGACCACCGCGTGATGAAGACACGGTATTGACGACCCAATCAAAGCGCCCGGGGAGCGTGGAGAGCGTTTGGGGCTGGGTCACGTCGGCGACGACTGGGAGACAGCCCGCGGCCCGTACTCGGTCGTCGTCTCCGGCGGATCGTCGCGCGCCGAAAACTCGGTGGCCAGCGGCGGCGAGTTGGCGTCCCAATTCCAGCCCCACGTAGCCACAGCCCAAAATCAAAACTCGGCGAGGCGAAGGCACGTGTTGACCTTCGAAGCGGTTTGGCAACTGACAAGTCGGGTGCCGCGGAATAATTCGATACGACTTGCGCACCCTTTGCCGAGAACGAGGCGGGCAGGCGCTTTGGAAGAATCTCTCCCCGGCCGTTTCGTGACGAGTTCGTCGCCGCCGCCGTTAGGCCAGATCGAAGCGGTCGAGGTTCATAACCTTAGTCCACGCGGCGACGAAGTCCTGCACGAACTTCGCTTGAGCATCCTGGCAGCCGTAAACTTCCGCGAAGGCGCGGAGTTGGGAGTTTGAGCCAAAGACCAGATCGACGCGCGTGCCCGTCCATTTAACGGCGCCCGTCTTGCGATCGCGGCCCTCGAAGACCGCCGCCTCCGGGGAGACCGGCGTCCATTCGGTGCCCATGTCGAGAAGGTTGATAAAATAGTCGTTCGTCAGCGCCTCGGGTCGTTGGGTGAAGACGCCGTGGGAGGTGCCTCCGAAATTGGTCTTCAGAACGCGCATTCCGCCGACGAGGACCGTGAGCTCCGGCGCGGTCAGTGTTAGCAGTTGCGCTTTGTCGATCAGCAGCGTTTCCGCGGGGATGGTGTACTTGCCTTTCAGATAATTACGGAAGCCATCGGCGATGGGTTCGAGCACGGCGAAGGACTCCACGTCGGTCTGCTCCTGCGACGCGTCCGCCCGACCTGGCGCGAACGGAACTGTGATGTTGTGGCCGGAATTCTTCGCCGCTTGCTCGACGCCGGCGCCGCCGGCCAGAACGATGAGGTCGGCCAGAGAGATCCTCTTGCCGCCGGATTGAGTTTTGTTGAAGTCGCTCTGGATGCCTTCCAACACGCTGAGCACTTTACCCAGTTGGGAGGGCTGGTTGACTTCCCAGAACTTCTGCGGCGCCAGACGAATCCGCGCGCCGTTGGCACCGCCGCGTTTGTCGGAGCCGCGGAAGGTGGACGCGGACGCCCAGGCCGTAGAAACCAGTTCCGAGACGGACAATCCTGAGGCGAGAATTTTGGCTTTGAGCGCGGCGATATCCGGTGCCTCAACCAGCGGGTGATTCACCGCGGGAATAGGATCCTGCCAGATGAGTTCTACTTTCGGCACTTCGGGCCCTAAATAGCGCGCGCGCGGCCCCATATCGCGGTGGGTTAACTTGAACCAGGCGCGGGCAAAGGCATCGGCAAATTGGTCAGGATTCGCCAGGAAGCGTCGCGAGATTTTCTCGTAAGCTGGGTCAAACCGCAACGAGAGGTCGGTCGTCAACATAGACGGAGCGATTCGCTTGGTGGGGTCATGGGCGTGGGGCACCGTGCCCGCGCCAGCGCCAGCCTTGGGTCGCCATTGATGCGCGCCGGCAGGGCTCTTCGTCAGTTCCCACTCGTAGCCGAACAAGTTCTCGAAAAAGTTGTTGCTCCACTTCGTCGGCGTTGTGGTCCAGGTGACTTCCAACCCGCTGGTAATGGCGTCTGCGCCCGTGCCTGACCCGAAGCTGCTCTTCCAACCCAAGCCTTGCGCCTCTAACGGCGCCGCCTCGGGATTGGGTCCGACATGAGAAGCTGGCCCTGCCCCGTGGGTCTTGCCGAAACTGTGGCCGCCCGCGATGAGCGCCACGGTCTCCTCGTCGTTCATCGCCATCCGGGCGAAGGTCTCGCGAATATCGCGCGCCGCGGCCACCGGATCCGGATTGCCATTGGGGCCCTCCGGGTTGACGTAGATCAGGCCCATCTGCACCGCGGCGAGCGGGTTCTCGAGGTTACGGTCGCCGGTGTACCGTTCGTCGCCGAGCCATTGGGTCTCGGAACCCCAGTACACATCGTGATCCGGTTCCCAAGTGTCTTCGCGGCCGCCGGCAAAACCAAACGTCTTAAACCCCATGGTCTCCAACGCGACGTTGCCCGCGAGAATCATCAAATCCGCCCAGGAAATTTTGCGGCCGTACTTCTGCTTGACGGGCCAAAGCAACCGACGCGCCTTGTCTAGGCTCACGTTGTCCGGCCAACTGTTGAGCGGGGCGAAGCGTTGCTGGCCACGGCCGCCACCGCCCCGACCGTCACCCGTGCGGTAGGTTCCTGCGGAATGCCACGCCATGCGAATGAACAACCCGCCGTAGTGGCCGAAGTCGGCTGGCCACCATTCCTGGGAGTCGGTCATGAGCGCCGCGAGATCCTTCTTCACTGCGGCGAGATCGAGACTCTGGAACTCCTGGGCGTAATCGAAGCTTTCCCCAAACGGATTGGACCGCGAGGAATGCTGATGCAGCAGTTCGACTTTCAACTGGCTCGGCCACCAATCGCGGTTCGAAGTGCCGCTGCCGGCGGCGTGATGGAACGGACATTTGGATTCGGTTGACATATGTTTCGCAGGAGCTCGATAGATTCAGTTACCTAATCAACAATGAGGCTTTGGGAGGTCGGGGCTAACGATCCTTTGTCAAAAACTAACCGCTTCCTATCCTCGCGGGTTCGGCAGAACGCCGCCCCGCAAAGACAGGGAAGCTTTCAAAACCTGTTTGGCTGAAGCAGATGCTGACCAGGAGGAGGTAACGTGATCGTTCGAGCGCGTTGAAATACTTGATTCCTTTTGCAATCATAGGATTTGCCTATGGAAATGCATCAGCTTCGCTACGTGGTCGCCGTCGCGCACACAGGCAACTTCTCTCGGGCGGCGGAGCAATGCCACGTATCGCAGCCGTCGCTGAGCCAACAAATTCAGAAACTTGAGGACGAACTCGGGGAACGGTTGTTTGACCGACTTCAGCGGGCCGTAAAACTCACGTCGGCGGGCGAAACATTTTTGCCTCACGCCCACCGGATCCTCGACGAAGTCGAGGCCGCCAAGCGCGAGGCTACCGACGCCGGGAAATTGGTGCGCGGGAACTTGTCGATTGGCGTGCTGCCCACGATTGCGCCCTATTTGTTGCCGTCCTTGCTGACAGCTTATACGAAACGGTTTCCGGGTGTGGACGTCATGTTGCATGAAGACGTCACCGCTCGGGTGCTACGCTTGGCGCTGCGCGGCGACGTTGATCTCGCCCTGACAAGCTTGCCCCTTCCCGATGCTCGCTTCGAGGTAAGCGAATTGTTTGCCGAAGAACTGTTGCTCGCGTTGCCGCTGGGACATCCCCTGCTGCATCGCCAACCGCTTTCGCTCGGGCACCTTGGGGAGGAGCGATTCATTGTGATGCAGGAAGGTCACTGTCTCGGCGATCAAGTGCTAAGTTTCTGCGACCGGCGCGATCTATCGGTCAAAGTCCGGTTTCGCAGCGCTCAACTGGCGACGATTTTGGCGCTGGTCGGCGAGGGGATGGGGGTGTCGTTGATTCCCGCGATGGCCGCAAAGGCGGGCGCTCACGGGGTGGAATTTCGCTCCCTCACGGCGCCGCGCCCGCAGCGAGCCATCGTGGCGGCGCGGCCGCGTCAGCGTCCACCGAGTCGAGCGGCAACCGAGTGTCGCAAATCACTCCGCGCAGAGAC
>DLVS01000484.1 GCA_003445095.1 Verrucomicrobiales bacterium | reverse complement strand
CCACCGCCGCGGGTGGCGTCCTGATCGCGGTCGCCCGGGCTCAGGGCCCCGCGGGAAATGCCCAAGGTTTGGAGCAGGTCTCCATCTGGCTGGCCAGTATCTTGGTCTGGATTGGTTCCACGGGTTTGCCGGGCGAAGGGTTTGGTCGAATGGTTGCTTCGTTTCCGCCTTGGGTTGGGGCCACGGCTCGTGGGGATATGTGGGGAGGAATAGGCGTGACGATAGTCTGTTTTGTTTTCGCCGTGTGGCTGGCGGGTCGGCGCGTGCAGAAAGCCTTCCGGCTCCGAGTTCCCGACCAAGCTCAAATCGACCGCAAGCGCCGCTGGTTCGCTCCCCGCTTCTTTCGAGTCATTCGCGAACGCCGACGTCGCCGATGGCTCGCCACCAATCCCGCCCGCTGGCTGTTCAGTTTTTCTCCGACGGCTGGCCTGGGGCGCTGGGGCTGGGTCCTGGTGATCGGTTTGAGTTGGGGAATTCTCATATCGTTGGCTACGGCTGACGTCGAAATCTTTGAGCTGACTCGATTCTTGCCAATCGTGTTGGCGCTCGGAATGGCGATGGCGTCGGCAGCAAGTTTTCGTCAGGAGATTGAGGAAGGGACGCTCGAGCTGTTGTTGGTAACACCCCTCTCGACTCATCACCTCGTGTGGGCTCGCGTGAGGCAAATTTGGGCGCTGTTCATCCCGGCAACGGCTCTGAGCGTCGCCCTTGCTCTGATCCGCCCCGTCTCTCAGTTCAGCGGCGGCGTGTCGCAATTTGCCGAGTGGGCGGGTTTGGTTTCACTCGTTACCCTTCCATCGGTCGGCATTCGGTACGCCGTCCGTCGACTCCATCCCCTCAATGGGTTTTTTTGGACGGCATTCACCGCCACGGTTCCGCCTCTACTCTTTGGATTCGCGATGACGACCTTTGCCGGACTGGACCGAGACCTGGCTTTCGTCCTCGGCTTCGCAATCTCTCAACTTGTTTTAGGGGGCCTGTGCGGTTGGCTGGCGGCCAACGATCTCGAACGGCGCTGGTACACGTTGCGACCGTTGCAACGACCCGCCAGGTGAGACAATTCCTCAGCGGCACCCAATGCGCGTCGTTTCTCATCGCGCTGATGACCGAGTAAGATCAGACAACTCCCGGCAGCAGCAGAATCAGTCGGCGGGAATTCGCACCGCCTCGTTCGCCCATTTCTCGGAATCCTTGGTCCGGCCCAACTTTGAGTAAAGTTGGCTCAATTGCGAAGCTGCGCGCTTGCGCTCAATCGCCGGTCGCCCGCCGTTGGTGGTGACTTGAAACGCTTCCTGCAAGATGGGCACCGCCTCGTTTGGGCGGCCCGTTCGGATCAGGTAAGCACCCTGATCACTCAGGCAGGCTGCTAACATCGCCGGTTGCTTCGCATAACGCTGGCGAGTCAGCGTCTCGGCTTTTTGAATTAACTCCTCCGCTTCCGGATCGATGGGCTCGCGTGCCTTCAAGAGCGCGAGATGACGCATGGCCGAGAGCGTGCGAGGGTGATCGTCGCCCAATAGCCGCTTGGACATGGCCAGAGAATCGCGGAACGCCGTCTCGCTGCGCGTGAAGTCTCCCTGGCGCTGTAGAATCAGTCCGAGGTCATCCAATGCTTCGGCGACATACTCATGGTCGCCGGGATAAACTTGCTTGTAGATTCCCACGGCGCTCTCGATGGCCCGCTCGGCCTCCGCGTTTTTCTCCAATTCAACGAGCATCTTCGCTTGGTTGTGAAGAGCCATTCCGACCTTCGGATGACCGTCACCAAACAATTGTCGGTAAGCGGCGAGGGCCGTTCGCGCCTCGGCTTCTCCTTGAGCAAAATCTCCTCGATCCAAGAGGAGGAGCGACAAGTTGAGGTGCGCATCCGCGAGCTTTTCGTTCGGCGGAGCCAACTGTTTCTCCTTAATCTCGAGAGCGGCGCGATAGGCCGCCATCGCTTCGCCCAGCTTGCCGCCATTCCACAAGAGGATTCCCAAATCGTTCTGCATATCGGCGATCACGAGGTCGGTCACTTCCCGGTTCTCTCGGCGAATGGCGAGCGCTTTGCGCTGAAATTGTTCGGCTTCGGCCCAGTTGCCTCGCAGTCCCTCTGATTTGGCGAGTTCATTCAACGCTTGAGCGACACTTTCATGACGTTCGCCCAGTGCCTTGCGCCGTAATTCAAGCGCCCGCCGATTCATGGCGGTCGATGCCGGATAGTCTCCCAGGTCGCGATAGGTTCGCCCCAAAATTACCCGAAGATCGGCCTCGACCTCGGGTTGATCGGCCATCTCCTTGTCTAGGCGGCTCACCGTGTTGGTCAAAATCTCGCGCAGCAAAGTGGTGTCTCGGCCGCGGGCCACGGAAGGTCCGACGCCCGCAAGCATGTCCTTCAACAAGGTCGCCACTTGCGTGCTTTTCGTGGCCTCGGCCTGCGCGAGCAACGCGTTGGTCGAGGCCCGATTGGCGTTGTCGTCCGCGCGCTGCCGTTCTGCTTCGGCGCGCCGCAGTGCTGTTTGGACGGCCAGGCGCTGCTCTGTTTCCGCCATACGCGCTGCCTCCGCTGCTTTCCGTTCTCGAGTAGCGACCGCCGCCTGCCAGACACTCAAACACAAACCCGCGACTAAGGCCAACAAGACGGCCCCCGCCGACGCGAAGACCAGCCGATTGCGTCGAAAGCTCTTCTGAAATTTGTAAAGCGTGCTGACCGGCCTCGCCGTGACCGGCTCGTCTGAAAGGTAGCGGGCAATGTCCGCAGCCAGAGCATTGGCCGTTTCGTAGCGCCTCGTGCGATCCTTCTCGAGGCACTTCATCACGATCCAATCGAGATCACCCTTAAGGAGATGCACCAGTTGGCTCCGATCGATGGAGCGCCGTTCCGCCGTGGTCGTCAGCTCTTCCATGACGAGCGTCGAAACTCGAGTACTCGGTCTCGATGGCTCCCTTTCCAGAATCGTTTTACGCATCCCGTCCAAGCCGGAGGCGATCAGCTCCTTGGCGTCGAAGGGCGTTTTCCCGGTTAGTAATTCGTAGAGCAGCACGCCCAAGCTGTAGATGTCGCTGCGGGTATCGATATCCATTCCGGTCATCTCCGCTTGTTCCGGGGACATGTAAGCCGGTGTGCCCACAAACTGCTGCAACTGCGTGTACACCGTGTTGTCCGTCAGGCGGCCCTCGGTCGCTTTGGCGATGCCGAAATCGATCACCTTTGGCACCGGCTCAGAGTCGAGCCGAGTGACGAGAATGTTCGAGGGCTTGATGTCTCGGTGAATGATCCCCTTTTGGTGGGCATGCTGGATCGCGTGACAAACCTTGACGAACAGTTGGAGCCGAAGTTTCGCGGTAAGCTTGGCTTGGTCACAAAAGTCAGTGATGCGGTGCCCGCGGACGAGTTCCATCACGAAGTAAGGCCGGCCGGTACTGGTGGCACCGGCGTCGAGCACCTTGGCAATGTTCGGATGGTCCATCATCGCCAAGGCCTGACGCTCCGCTTCGAAACGAGCGACGACCTGCTTTGTGTCCATACCCAGCTTGATCACCTTGAGGGCGACCCGGCGGCGGACCGGCTCCGACTGTTCCGCGACGTAAACGACTCCACACCCCCCTTCCCCGAGCTTCTCCCGTAGCTTGTAGCGTCCCACCGTCGGCCCAATCGCCTCGTCCGGTTCTTCCTTGGGGATCTGCGCCTTAACCGTGGGTTGATCCGCGGATGAGCCGGGATCCACGACCGTATCGGACTGCTGAAGCTCGGTAAGTCGGGCCTCCAGGCGCTGCCGCAAAGCGAAGTCGTCCTGGCACGTTGCGTCGAGGAACACGGTCTGCCGTTCCGGCGGCGTGTCAGCGAGCAAAGCGAACAGGACTTCTTCGCGCGGATGATTCATGGGCGCTGTGTCGAACCGCAAAACCGTACGTACCGAATCCAGGTTTGTCGCGCCAAAGTCGGATTCGGAGCGGCGCAGTGCGACTGACCAGCAAAATCAGGATATCCCAAATCGGAAGGTGGAGAAACCACGGATCACACTTTCGTTTGGCAGCGGGAACGAATTGATGATAGCCCAGCGGTCACCGATGTCGCCCAACTAGGGCCGACGCTCGGTTCAACCACTTACCACGATGTCCAAGCCCCCTTCGGTTGCCGGCCGCGCCCTGATGGCGGTCGGCTTGATGGTCGGATTTTATTTGCTCGCGGCGGCGATCGTCGCGGTCCTTTTTTACCTTCCCTACGCGGAATACGTCTATCTGCACCGACTTCATCTCAAGATCGCTTTGCTGTGCGTAGTCGGTGGGATCGTCATTGCTTGGGCCGTGCTCCCACGCGTTGACCGCTTTGAGGCTCCCGGGCCTCGTCTGACCGCGGAAAGCCAGCCGCGGCTTTTCGAACAATTGAATCAAGTCGCGCATGCCACCGGCCAGGAGATGCCGGCGGAAGTTTACGCCGTGGGAGACATCAATGCTTGGGTCGCGCAGCGCGGTGGCCTCATGGGGTTCGGCAGTCGGCGGGTCATGGGTCTGGGCCTGCCTCTCCTGCAACAGCTCACGGTCTCGCAGTTTCGGGCCGTTCTCGCTCATGAGTTTGGTCATTACTTCGGCGGAGACACTCGACTCGGCCCCTGGGTTTATAAAACCCGCGCCGCCATCGGTCGGACGGTGCAATCCCTCACGGACACCGGGGGCGGTGGATCGCTCTTGCAGATTCCGTTCGCGCTGTACGGTCGGATGTTCATGCGAGTGACGCAGTCGGTTTCCCGTCAGCAGGAGTTTTCTGCGGACGCTTTGGCCGCACGGACCGTGGGAGCCCGCCCGTTGATCGAAGGACTTCGGGTTGTGCATCAGACCGCCCCGGCATTCTCGGCGTATTGGCAGCACGAGGTAATGCCAGTCATTGCCGCGGGCTATCAGCCGCCGGTAAACGAAGGATTCCAGCGGTTCACAGGCTCGCCGAAAGTCGTTGATGCCATGGCGGAAGGACTGGCGAAAGAGCTCAGCGAGGGCACTTCAGATCCATTCGACAGCCACCCCGCCTTGCGTGAGCGAATCGCGGCCCTGGAACAACTCCCGGCGGGAGAGATTCCCGCAAACGACCCGACCGCAATTTCCCTCTTGGATGGAGCCGCGGAAGTGGAGTCGGAACTGCTGCGCCAGGCTCTCTCCGGAGTTTCCGGTGATTTCAAGCAGGTCGCGTGGGAAGCGGTCGGCGAGTCGGTATATGTTCCCCAGTGGACGAAGATCGTGAACGCCAATCGCGACGCCCTGGCGGGACTCACTCTCTCGGGATTGCCGGAACTGGCGCGCGATCCCGCCCGGTTGGCGTCTCGCCTGAAGTCACCCGACGGTGATCCAGTACCCCCGGACGCCGCCGAAGGTGCTTCGGGCTATGTCGTCAGTGCCGCGATCACCCTGGCGTTGCAGCGCAAGGGATGGGAGTTGGAAGCGTTGCCTGGCACTCCGGTCCACATGCGACACGCTGGGGAGACTCTCCAACCATTCTCCATCTGGGAGGAATTGCGAACCGGCAAACGGACGGCAGAAGAGTGGCGCGATATGCTCGCGCGTTTCGGCTTGAGTGAGGTGAGTCTCGATGGGATCGGAGCGATTGACCCGGGACCGGTCGCCGGAGTTTGAACAACTGGGACCGGGACAGCGTCCCCCAGTTCTCTTGAGCGAGTCGCGGCTGCCTATGGCCGCGCTCAACCTGCACCCTTCGGATTCGATCTCTCCTCGTGGTGCTGGTGGTGCGCAACCTTTTGTTGCACCTGCAACAAAAGGTTGCACGGCTCTCGGGCCGGGGAGTTGAACGCCACAGTAAATGAATTGACCGCTCAGAGGTCGCGGCTGTTCTTGCCCCCCACGGCCCGGTAGAATGAGACGATGCGCACGCGGATGTTCTGCCTCAGTCCGGAGGGGTGGTTGGTGGCCGGGTTGACCGTAGCTGGCCTGATCGATTCAAACGATACCTTCGCCCAAGGTTCAAAGGCTGACTACCAGCGCGCCTTGATTCTGCCGCAGCGAACGGAGAACAAGGTTTTCCGTTCCGGCGTCCGCCCCAAGTGGCTGCCGGGCGGAAGCCGGTTTTGGTACAAAGTGCAGACCGGTCCGGAGACGTCGGAGTGGGTCATCGTCGATGCGGAGCAAGGAACTCGCACGATTACGAACGCGGCTCCGGAAGCTGAACTGGCGTTGACACCCAAGGCCGGCGCGGAAGCCCCGCGACGGTCACGACGCACTGGAGACGACACTGAGCTGACCTTCGTCAATCAAACGGGGGGCGACGTGGAATTGTTCTGGCTCGACGAGGCCGGCGATCGGAAGAGCTATGGAAGGGTGCGTCCGGGCAGCGACCGGAAGCAGCATACGTTTGCGGGTCATGTGTGGTTGGTGACGGACAGCGTTGGCAGCACGCTTTCGGTGTTCGAGGCGACAGCTGAACCAGGTCGAGCAGTGATAGGGCCGGCAAAGACGCCCGTTCCGGATGCTCCGGAAAAGCCCAAGCGTGAGCCGGGCGAATCCCCGGACGGTCGATGGGTGGCGTTTGTCAAAGATTCCAATATCCATCTCCGCCCCAAAGCGCCGGGGGATTCGTGGCAGCTCAGTCGCGACGGCGCCCCCGGCGATGCTTATACAGAAAACATCGACTGGGCTCCTGATTCCTCCGCCTTCGTTGCCTGCAAGGTGCGAAGTGGCGCGGAACGGACGGTGACCATGGTGGAGGCCGCGCCGAGAGATCAGCTTCAACCTAAAGTTCACCGCCACGATTACCTCAAGCCAGGCGACCCGCTGCCGAAACCGTTGTTGCGAGTGTTCACAGTGACCGACCGCAGACAACGCAATGTCGATGATGCTCTGTACCCGAATCCCTACACTGAGAATGGCGAACTCGAGGTGCGGTGGGCTCCGGACAGTCGAGAATTCTTTTTCGGCTACAACCAACGAGGGCACCAATGCTACCGGATACTCGCCGTGGCTCCGGCCGGAGGATCTTCGACATCCGAAACTTCCGGCGCGCCGGTCAGTCTCGTTCCGCGGGTCGTTGTCGAAGAAACTTCGCCGACCTTTATCGATTGGACCAACAAGACCTGGCGGCATTGGCTCGACAGCACGGGAGAACTGCTGTGGATGTCCGAGCGCGACGGCTGGGCGCATTTGTGGTTGTACGACGTGAAATCGGGGCGGGCGAAGAATCAAGTCACGAAAGGTCTGTGGGTCGTCCGGGAGGTCATGAAGGTGGATGAAGAGGAACGTCAGATTTGGTTTCTCGCCGGCGGCGTGCGGCCTGAACAAGACCCATACTTCCTCCATTTATGTCGGGTGAACTTTGACGGTTCCAACTTGGCCGTGTTGACCGAAGGCAACGGCACTCATCGCGTCGAGTTTTCGCCAGACCGCCGGTGGTTCATAGACACCTGGTCGCGGGTGGATCAACCACCGGTTACCGAGCTGAGGCGCAGTGAGACTGGGGGAAAGGTTCTAGAACTCGAACGAGCCGACGACTCGGCCTTACGGGCAGGAGGTTGGACCGTTCCCGAACCGTTCGTGAGCAAAGGGCGGGATGGGACCACCGACATTTTTGGAATCATTCTCAAGCCTTCGAACTTCGATCCCGCCAAGTCTTATCCAGTGATTGAGGAGATTTACGCAGGGCCGCAAGGAGCGTTTGTGCCGAAAGAATTTGGCCGATTGAATCGACTGCATGCGCTCGCGGAGCTCGGTTTCGTGCTGGTGCAGGTGGACGGC
>DLVS01000321.1:5360-6333 GCA_003445095.1 Verrucomicrobiales bacterium | reverse complement strand
GAATATCCTGCGCTATTGCGGCACGTTTCTCGTGGTTGAATTCATGCGCCAGGGACTGCCTCCCCAAGACGCTTGCCTGGAAACGATCCGGCGCATCGCCCGGCTCGATCCCAAGGGCTTCGACCTTTCGATCAACTTTATCGCGCTCGACAAGAAAGGGCGATTCGGTGCGGCGGGTACGGGACAGGGCTTTGAGTACTCCGTCACCTGTCCAGAGTTCAGCAAAGTAATTCAAAGCCCGGGCGTCACGCAGCAGAGCGTCGGGCCGATCGGCGGGAACGTGCCGAAATAGCAACTTGGGGAGTGCGGCGGCGAAGTCATCGGCGCGGCCGCTTCGCAACGATGACGCGAGGATCGACTCGGTAGCGTTCACACCCGGTCCGGCATGCCAAAGCGGAAGCTGCCTCAAGCCTCCACTACCGCACTTCCAAAATTGTCGCTGCGAAAAGTCCCGAGCCGCGCACTTGGCTTCCCTTGTTGAGCAGTTCCCGCCAACCCGCTAGAAGTCTGTCCGCATGTTTTGGTGTGACCAATTGGTGAACCGACTGGACGAGCCGCAAACGATCAATGATTCGAAGACGCCGTCCGGCCGCGCCCACGTCGGGGCGCTCCGTGGTCCCCTGATTCACGATGCCTTGTTTCGAACCTTGAAGGCCCGCGGCGTGCCTGTTCGCTACTTGTTCGGTTGTGACGACTACGATCCGGTTGATGAGATCCCCTACGGCGAACGCGAGCACTTCGAGAGGTACTTAGGAGCGCCACTCTGCAACGTGCCACCGCCGCCTGGGTCGACGGCGACCGACATGGCCGACCATTACATTTCGGAATTCTGGGGAGTGTTCCGGGAACTGGGGATTGAGCCTGAATTCTATCGGATGCGCGATGTGTACCGCAGCGGGCGGTTCAACAAAGCCATCGATACGATCTTACGTCATGCAGCGGTCGTTCGGCGGATTTACAAGGAAGTCAGCGG
>DLVS01000321.1:0-5035 GCA_003445095.1 Verrucomicrobiales bacterium | reverse complement strand
GAAGGCGCCGGCCAAGACCACAGCACCAAAGGTGGTTCGCGCGACGTCGCCGCCGCTTGCCTCCGCGCTATTTTCAAGCAGGAACCCCCGCTGAATTGTCCTTACGACTTCTTTCTGGTCGGGGGCGCCAAAATGAGTTCGTCGAAAGGCGTCGGTGTGTCCGCTCGAGGCATGGCCGATTTCCTCCCGCCGGAGGTGTTGCGGTTCCTGATGATTCGCACCACGCCGAAGCACCACGTGAACTTCGATTCCTCTGAAGCGCACATCGTTAAGGTCTTCAACGAATTTGACCGGTTCCATCACCGCTACTTTCACGATCCTAAAGTTACCGCGGACGACCGCCGCATCTACGAGCTCTCGCGAGTCGCGCCGGAGCCCGATCATTGGGTGGCCGATTTTCAATTGGTCACGGCGCTCATCCAAATGCCGCACCTCGACGCGATTCAGGCTTTGGAGCAGCGCAAAGGTTCGCCGTTTAGCGAGCGGGATCGCTACCACCTGCAACTCCGAATTCGCGCGGCGAAGTACTGGATCGAGAACTACGCGACCGAAGAAGAGAAGACTCGCCTTCAGCAAACTCTCCCGGAACGCGCGCAGCAACTGACCGCGACTCAACGGGCATTCCTCCAGGAACTCGCGACTCTTCTCCCGCAAGTCGCCTGGGATGGTGACGCCTTGCAGGTTTGTATCTTCAACGCGGCCCGTTTGACCCCCATCGATCAACCCAGTGCATTCAAAGCGATCTACCGGGTTCTGCTGGATCGGGAGAACGGTCCCAAGGCAGGCAATTTCCTCTCATTCCTCGACCGAGAATTTGTGATCAAGCGCTGTCAGGAATTGTCCGTGGACACATTTAAATTCTGGTCCGAGACGGGCATCACTCCGGACGCATCGATCGAATGGGTGGAGAAGGAGAAAGCCAACCTCAAGGAACTGTCCGCGCAAGTCCACCTCCTGCCACCATCTGAAGCCCAGCCGAATGGTGAGTCTGGAGTGGTTGAGTTCTTAGCGACACTTCTGGACGGCAAGACCCACTGTAAGCGAGTCCTTTTGGGCCAAGCGCAGCGCGGGGAGGGGCCGGTGGAAACTGGGCGCGCCAGCGTCGAGTCCCAATCCCGAGAAGTGATCGCTCGAATCTCGACCGCATCGGGAATGGTAGTATCTCTGAAGTAAGCAAAGGTGGGGATACGCACCCGCGCATCCCCACCCGCGATCACTCAAACTTACCGCTCCGAAGTTCGATACAGCAGCCAGCGAATATCCTGTTTGTCCGGTCCGGTGGTCAGTGCCGGACTGTCAAAACCTTGACCATTGATTGCCTTGACTTTGACGCGCCCCGTCTTGCCGATCCATTTGTGGATCTCGGAGTGACCGTCGACGAATGAGAAGCCACCCGCTCCGTTGTGGTACGAGGCCGGGAGATCACCCCAGCTGGTGGGAACGCTGCTGAGGATATCCGTCTTGGGATCGTATCCGCCTGGGTTATTCAGGTAGTAACCGTCGTTGATTGAATCCGGATGCTCATCCAGCATCACGAATGTATCGACGGGTCGTAAAACCGCGCTTTCCTTGAGGAATTGACGGAATGGGACATAGCGGTTGCGGCCTGAAAGCTCGGGTGCGGTACGCTCGATCGGATCGCTGTAATGGCCAAAACACGCGTTCATCGCGAGGCTACGAGTACGCTTCGTGAAGCGCGCGGCCTTCTGGGTCTGACTTAAAAATCGGTCGGCGGGACATAAATATGCCGCGGTCGATTTTCCCACATAGGGTGCGAACGGCCCCTGGCCAAGGTACATCAGGTTGGTGTTGTCCTCCGTGGCGGTCCAGGTCATCACGTTATTGACCCAGTTTCTGAAACCGTTTTCTCGACCGGCTTTGCCGGCTGCAATGGTGTTGCCCGTGGTATCAATTCCGAAGTTGTTGACCACGTTTTCGTTGTTATCGAGCGCGTACTGTTTCCAGGCGAGCATCAGTTGTCGCGTGTTGTTCATGCATCCAATGCCTTGCGCCTTCGTCTTGGCCTTGGCGAGGGCCGGCAAGAGCATGCCTGCGAGGATCGCGATAATGGCGATGACGACCAGGAGCTCAATGAGAGTGAAGCCGCGCGAGCACGGGTTCCGGGAGGTGGCGTTCATTTTTGAAGCAAGCGGAAGTAAGTGTGTGGTTCGCCTCAAACAGTGGCAAATCTGAGGGAGGTCCGCAAGCGGGATTCAGCATTGGGCACGCTCTCCGGATTTGGTGGCGGCTGATCTCCGGGTTAGCCGGGGCAACCTTTTGTGGCAGTGGCCTCTGGCACGTTCGACAGGCTGCTTCAAATGAAACCGCGAGCGTTGCCAAACAACCTCTGAGCCGGGATGCCAATGAGCCAAGGTCCGTCGCCAGGCGACCTTGGCCTCTCGATTGGGGAAGAGCTCCTGGAATGGTCACATATCTTCCGTCATCGGGACCGCACTGGCTCGTCGAAGTTCTCGGCCCTGTGCGTTCGAGTGGATCACGCAGCCCCATGAAGAAATAGGGCAGCTCGTTTTAAGAGTCTCTGAAGTTGTCGTGGCGCTGAAGTACCAGTTGTACCGCCTCACTTCCGCCGCGCTTCTCTGGAGTTTTGGCGCCAGCTTGGAGCAACGCTTCCACCGTTCCGGCGTAGTCGCCGGTTCGGCGATGCCAACCGTGTTCCGAGCCGTGAATGGCCCATCCTAACGGCGTGCCGTGAAAGTCGGAGTCGGTCAGTTCCAACGGTGGCTGGTAACGCAGGATTTCGCGAGCCATCTCCACGTTTCCGTGAAACGCCGCCCAGTGCAGCGGTGTCGCGCGATGCTGACCGAGTGCGTTGACCGGCAGGCCGGCAAGCAGCATCAGGCGGACGGCCGTTGTGTGGTTGTTGCGGGCTGCATCGGCGATTTGGCGACGATTACCTTCCGAAAGGGTGGAGGCGAGTCCAGGAGAGCCTGCGATTAAAGACTGCACCTCAGTTCCGTCTCCTGCCCAACACGCGGTGAGCAACTGAACATCGGCGGGGCTTCGCTCCCTCAGCAAATGCACGATTTCTGAATGGCCGAATTGTCGTGCGACCTCATGCGGCGACACATGCCAGCCCAAGGTCCATTGATAGATGGTTCCGCCGGACTTCGGGTTGGCCTTCGGGAAGAACTCGTCGGTTACGCGCAGGCGGACGCACTCAGGATCGCTGCCGAGATGTTGGCGAACGAGAGCAGCGTCGCCCAGGGCGGCCGCCATGAGGATGTCGGTGCGGCAGCCGCGCTGAACTAAGAACCGGACAATCTCCTGTCGGTCTCGGATCATGTATTGCGCGGGAGTCGATTCGTGGTCCACGTCCCGGGCGTCGATGTTCGCACCGTGGTCGAGCAAGAACTCCGCAATCTGGACTGTACTAGCGAAGTGAAGCGGAGTTTGGCCGTCACCGCCGGGCGCATTTACCAGCGTTGGGTCGGCGGCGACGAGTTCGCGGAGTCGCTCGAATAGGCCGAGGCGTGCGGCCGCATGGGCGTCCACGTTTGCGCCGCGTTGGATCGCATAGGCGGCGAGTTCAGGAGAGGCATTATGGAGAAGTCCGAATCCGCCGGCCCACCAGCGGCTCTTGGCGTTAATGTCGGCGCCCGCTTCCAACAGGACGTCGAGCATCTCACGGCTGGATACGTTGGTGATGGCCGGTGAGTCAAAGGGACCAATCGGCTCGTTGAGTTTGGCTTTGAATTCTGGATGGCCTTGGAGCAACTCGCGGAATCGTGGTGCATCATTGTTATGGAACGCGCCGACCAACTGCTGGAGAGGATTCTCGGTCTCGATCGGCAAGGATTCGATGTGTTCCTTCAGCTTGGTCCACGAGGCGAAACCATATTTGCGAGCGATAACCTGCTGAGCGTCACCCAACTTGGCGGTGCGGAGCGTAAGACCATTGCCTAGACCTGGCCGGCCTTCAGTGAAGCGCTTAAGCGCCGACGGTTCACCCAACTTGGCGGCACTCAGGAGTTCTTTGGCCTGTTTCTTGAGTTGTTCAAGATTCGGCCGCGCGGGAAGCGACTTGGACATAAAACCTTTCTGCTATGGCCTGAGGTCCGCAGACAGGCAGCATCAAGGTTTTGGCTGCACTAACAATTGGCAGGCGGGCTCAGCCCTTTCCGCGGACCGGGATGCGTCCTGAACGCGGACTCAGTCAGCCAGGATTAAAGAGAGGTGTCAACCGGGGTGCTCTTGGGGTCAGTTGACGAGTTGACGATGTTCGGCAGGGCGGTCGCGGCTTTGGCGCGGCAGGTCGCCGCTGCCCTGCCAAATTCGCTCAGCCAGCCGCGAGGGCTTGTTCGACGAGCGGTTCGCCGTACGGCAGGTCGTCAGGTAGAGGCACGAATTCGCGAATCCAATCCCAAAGTTGTGTGAAATCCTTGTTCACGTCACCCGAAAGACAGTCGGTAATAAATCCCCCGGCTTCCGGGAAACGTTGGGTTACTTCGCGAAATGAGAAGTTTGGATCATAAAAAGCGTAGACCAGTTTGCGCATGTTTTCGACACCCTTTCGCATGTTGGCGCCGTATTCGGTGAAGCGTTCGGGCGAGAGATCACCCGCAACCAGGCCCTCGTGAATCGTTTCAGCCGCACATTGGCCGCTTTTGAGCGCGAGCATGACACCGCTGCTGAAGACCGGATCGAGAAATGCAAAGGCATCGCCGACCAATACGAGGCCCGGCGCGGCGCAATAACGGGAATGCCGCGAGTATTCACTGGTGATGAAATATTCGCCGGTCGATTGGCCGGTCGAAAGGTGGTTCTTGATCCACTGGTTCTCCTCCACCTCACGGTGAAAAATCTCGCGCGGTTCTTTCACTCCGCCTCGGGTCAGATATTTGCCTTCCGCCACGATGCCGACACTGACCATGTCGTTGTGCTGGGGAATATGCCAGAACCAGCCCTTATCAGGCACATAGGCAACGGTCGTGGCCCCTTCGTCGATGTCGGCCTCGCGCTTCGATCCTTGGTAGTAAGTCCAGACAGCGATCTTGTTGAGATACGGATCGCGCAT
>DLVS01000853.1 GCA_003445095.1 Verrucomicrobiales bacterium | reverse complement strand
GTTGAGAAACAGCAGAGTTTGTCGCACCCGGTCCGAGCGGTCGGCCATCCAGGTGGGCAGTTCGAGCCTGAACATCCGGTCCGGCTGGGTTTCCGGGGAACCTCCCAAACACAGCACATCAACGGTGTGACCCCGCGCTTGAAGTTGTTCCCGAAGCAAACGCGCCACAATGATGCCTCCGCCAGCGGCAGCTTCGTAAAAGTAGGCGACGAGCAGAATGCGCATGGAGACGGCGGAAAGGACGCGACGGTCAGCGGATCATCCGCCCGCGGTCAAGACGATCGGCGGTCCGGGCCGCGAAGAGTGAATTCAAGGTTGCGAGATTGGGTGGGAGAATAACGGGCTGCGCTCCCAGGCGTCTGTTTACCCCACTCCGGTGAAGAATCCCTCTCGCGCCCAACGGGCGAACCAGGCCTCAATCTGCTCCGGGGCCACGGATTCCGCGGCGAGCGCGCGGATGATCGCGTCGCCGACCGTTGCGCCACCGACCAGCGCGGCGAGCGCGGCATGTTCAGCCGGCTGCAACGGATGACGCCGTACGACATAGTCGGTCCGGGAAATCGCGACGAACGTGGGTGATGGATTGGGCGCTTCGAGCGCGTCATCCGGTGCCGCCTTTCGGGCAGCGGTAAAGAAATCGCTCACCGGAAAATCGGCACGGAATAGCCGAAGGCACGGGGCAATTTGCAGCCTAAGTTTTCCCGGATCCTCCGCCGATCGGGCGGTCAGCTGAGTAGCATTGAAGGAAGGAACATCTTCGGTCCCGGGTCCGTCGAACACCTCGTAGATCACCCACTCGAATCGGGCGAGGTCGATGATGAAGTCCGCCCAGTCGGGTGTGGTTTCCGATTCACGGGGGGGGCGGTTAGTTGAAAGGAACTCTGCGAAGTGAGTGCCGAGCACGTTCAACGTATAGCGGCGCGACGGGTATGCTTGCAGGTAATCGAAGGCAAAGTCGTGAAAGACCTCTTCGCCAAGTGTCCGCTTAAGCACTGGGAAGACATCCCCTAGGCATTCGACCAATCGCGCATAATAAGCGTCAGCGTAAACTGCGAGGCGTGCTTCGGCATCTAGCTTCGACGAGTCGGTGACGAGCGATCCAACGGCCTGGCTTGCCTGGCCATGACTGAAACACTCCTGCGCGGCGGCCGAAGCCGCCCCGGCGGCCACTCCGCCCGGATGAGTAATCACTGCCTGAAACCACCGTTGCACCAAGCTCAGTTCCAGCGGAGCATGGGGAGCCGGTGAACTCATTGCACCTCGACCAGCAGCGGGTGCAGGGGCTGTGGCAACCCCGGTGAAGGATACGGCACGTCGCCCAAGAGCTCAGGAACATCGCCGTCGAGCTCGGGATGCTGCGACATGTAGTTCTTGGCTTTGAGAACTTCGGCGTGGACCACTTGGAACGGAGGAATGTGGGCGTCCCACTCCAGCAGCGTGGAGGCCCCGCCGGTCAGTGCGTGCGCGAGCCGGTAAAGCTTCCAGACGGGATCGACGACGTGGTTGTCGTGAGTGTCGATGATGTGAGTGCCGCGATGGGTATGGCCGGCAAGGTGGAACTGCACGATGCGATGTGCCGGCATCGAGCGAACGAAAATCTCGGGATCGAATTCGTGATTCGTGGCCGACACGTAGACGTTGTTAACATCAAGCAGCAGGCCGCAATCGGCCTCGTTCGCCATTCGTGCGATGAACTCCCATTCCGGCATGGTCGATCCCCGAAAGCCCACATACGTGCTGGGATTCTCCAAGACGAGCCGGCGTTCCAAAAAGTCCTGCACGGCCCTGACTCGTTCGACCACGTGCCGTAGGCTCGCCTCGGTTAGCAGCAGCGGCAGCAAATCGTGAGTGTTTTGTCCGGCCACACCAGTCCAGCAGACGTGATCGGAAACCCAGGCCGGATCGATGGCATCAGCGAGTGCCTTCAGGCGTCGAAGGTAATCGAAGTCCAGCGGATCCGTGCTCCCAATCGAGAGGGACACGCCGTGCATGACCACCGGATATAGCTCAGCGATCTGGTTGAGCACATGGCGCGGCCGCCCTCGCGAGTCCATGAAGTTTTCGGAGATCACCTCGAACCAATCCACGGCTGGCTGCTCCTGCAAAATGTGCTGGAAATGGACCGTGCGCAGGCCCACTCCCAGACCGAGGTTCGGTAATCCAAGTCGAGGCAGAGACATCGAAGAGAAGCTCACGGCGCCCGGGCTGACGAGCCCGGACGCTGTGAGCGGGAAACTTTCCGCGGTGACTCAAGACTTCTTCGCTGGCGCGGCTCCTACTTTCTGACCCTTCTTAGCCATTTGCGCCTCAAACGTCTTGCGCGCTTTCTTCCAGCTCTTGTCATCAAGGGGGACTTCGCAGGAGCCCTGACCCTTACACGCGTTCTCGCCGGGATGTTCCCCGCAGCCGCCTTGACCCTTGCAGGCATTCTCTCCGTGGCAACTGTGGGCTTTGGCGGTGGCACATTGGCCTGTGCCGGCGCAACTGTTGTCGCTGCCCTTTCCTTTGCTCTTGCACGTATTCAAGCCACGACAGATGTGCGGGTCGCTCAGGATGTTGGCGGGATCGAGGGGGCCCTTTTTGTCCGCCGCGCGGGCGACTAATGAAGAGCCAATGATCAGGCCGCCCAAGGCCGCGCCAGTGAAACGGCCAAAGTCGCGGCGCGACAGATGGCTCGATGTTGAATCAGACATGCGGTCATTCATGGAATTGAGATGTTAAGAAGTTTGCGCAGAATGGCAGAACTGCCTGGCATTCGCCAAAACCTCAACGAGCCACCCCTCCTGCTGGATGCAGCTGGGCGCACGAACGAGGCGATGGTCGGTGATGCGGAGGTTCAAGTAAACCGATGTTGGCTAAAGAATCACGGAAGAGAAGACCAAAACTCGAACCTCGATCACGAGAGTCGCGTAACTCGCCTCGATGCTCTTGAAATCTGCATAACTGGCCCGCTCCTTGCTTTAATGCGCTCTAACTTAAAGTCCCAGAACACAATTACCCCATGAAAACATTGTTATCATTGATCGCCCTGGCCGCGATCGGCAATGCCTTCGCCGACGCACTCGACCACTGGCATTGGCGAAATCCGCTGCCGACCAGCCTTCAATTGCATGACGTGGCGTTTGGGGGCGGACAATTCGTCGCCATTGGAAATGGGGGGTGGATCGTGTCCTCAATTAACGGACAAGATTGGACCGCTCGCTCCTCAGGGCTCCAGGGGTGGCTAAACGGAATTGCTTACGGAGATGGTTCGTTCCTCGCGTACGGCTACGAGGAGACCAGTGGTGTCTTTCTGACTTCGCCGGACGGCGTGACCTGGAACGCCTCGACGTCCGCCATCGCGGCTTGGCTGCGAGACGTAGTCTATGGACAGGGTTTGTACGTAGGAGTTGGGGAAGCCGGCCTGGAAGGACCGATGATTGTCACTTCCCCCGATGGGCGGAATTGGACGAATCAAACATCGGTACCGGTCCTCAAGAGGCTAAACGGAATTGCCTTTGGCAACGGAACCTTCGCGGCGGTTGGCGACCGAGGATTCATTGTCACTTCCCCCGACGGTTTGAATTGGTCCGAGACCGCTTCCGGCACGGACCGTGATTTACGCGGCGTTATCTTTGGTAACGGGATTTTCGTCGCGGCCGGAAACCGATCGGGCACGAGCGTCATACTTACCTCCATCGACGGAATGGTCTGGACGCCAGTGTGGTCGTTGAATACGGCCGCCGCACCTGAGCCCTTGACGTTTCTGGAGTTGGACGCGGTCAGCTATGGCGCGGGCGTCTTCGTAGCGACTGGCCCGGGGCACGCGGCGCTTACGTCGGTGGATGGCGCGACCTGGACCGAACACGACTTGGGAGTGGATCGGGTCCTCGAAGGAATCGCCTACGGGAACGGATATCACGCGGCCGTCGGCTGGGCAGTTCTTCGGGAAGGCATCATTACCAGTGCAGTGGTGAGTTCTGCGGACGGCAGCACGTGGACTGATCGGACCGGTGGCGTTCCCACACTCGGCGTCCGAGGTCTAGCGGTGGGCGACGGACGATACGTGACCGCCAATGAACGCGGAAAAATTCTGACATCAACCACAGGATCGAATTGGTCGCTGACGACCGAGCTTGGGATAACTGCGAATCTGTTCGGAACGACCTATGCCAACGGTTTGTTTCTGGCGGTCGGGCGGGAGGGGAACAACGGATTGCTGTTAGTCTCTTCGAATGGCACTCAGTGGACGAACCGCGCCCCCAGCGGCACGCCAGGGTTGGTTTCCGCCACGTACGGCAACGGGCGCTTTCTGGCGCTTCGCGGTTCGACGGTGCTTTGGTCCACCAACGGATTTGACTGGGCCAAGACTAATTCCAGCTCCGCCACGAATTTGAATGCCGTGATGTTCAACGAGGCGCGGTTCGTCGGAGTGGGAGACAAAGGGACACTCCAGACTTCGATTGATGGTCTCGATTGGGCGACACAAAGTTCACCCACCAACTCCAACTTCCGAGGCATCGCCTTCGGCAACGGGAGATATGTTGCGGTGGGGCAAAGAGTCATTGTCAGTTCTGCAGACGCGGTCGATTGGTCCATCAGTCAAACTGGCGGGTGGGATTTGCAGGGCGTGGCTTTTGGAGGAGGCACTTTCGTGGCCGTCGGCTTCGCGCTGTCACCATACCAACGAAGTTTCATCCTCACCTCCCAAGACGGCATCTCGTGGAGGGCCCGCGCGGTTAGTAGCGGCGGCTTGCTTTGGAGCGTCGCTTACGATGGTCAAACGTT
>DLVS01000209.1 GCA_003445095.1 Verrucomicrobiales bacterium | reverse complement strand
AGGCAGCGATCAGCAGCGTGCAGTTTGCGACGTGTCGGAGCGACGGATCCGCCCCCAGCTCGATGAGCAGGCGCAGGTAGGCTATGTCGGCCGTGCCGGCGGCCATCATGAACGGCGTCGCACCTTGTTTGTTGTAAAGCCCTGGCGCGCCCTTGCCGGTCTTCAGGCGCAGGTTTACGTCCGCCCCGTGTTCCACCAGCTTCTTAGCGAATTGGGCGCTGCTCAAGTTTCCGGAGCCTAGAGGAGGAGGAGCGCCGTCGTCTTCACCCCGATTCGGTTTGCGAACCCAGCTCAGCACGTGAAGTGGCGCGTATCCTGACCGCTGATCGTTCGGATCGGCGCCCGCCTCCAGCAACAGTAGCGCTAGTTCGAAGTGACCGTTTTCCACCGCCAGAATCAGTGCGCTGGTTCCTTTGGCGGGACCTTTGCCGGATGGCTTTTGAGGTTCCATCGCCGCGTTGACGTCTGCGCCGGCCTTTAGCAGAGCCCGAACGGTCTCACTCCGGCCTTCGCGCGCCGCGAAAGACAGCGGGGTAAACCCGGAATCCGGCAGCGCGGCTTGGCTGTCCGCGCCGGCCTTAATTAGCAACTCGACGACGGCAGTATTTCCTTCCGCGGCCGCCCACATCAGCGCCGTCTGCCCGCGACGTTCTTTGGCGTTGACGTTGGCGCCGGATTTCAGCAGCGCGCTGACTGCATCGGGCTTGCCGGTGCGCGCCGCGGTCATCAAAACCGTCTCACCGCCACGCAACGTCGTGTTTGGGTCGGCTCCGTGTTGCAGGAGCAGTTCCACCAGGGCGGCGTTTCCGGTCTGAGCGGCGAGCGACAGCGGCGGAACGCCAAAGCGATTCGTCGCGGTAACGTTGGCCTTCGCCGCCACGAGTGCCTTGGCGATTTCGAGATCGTTACGGTAAGCGGCCCAGTGGAGTGCGGTCATGCCATCGGCCTGCGGAGCGTTTACATCGGCGTTTTGTTTCAGAAGCGCGCGGATCGCAGTGCGATCCGATTTTTCCGCGGCGTCGGCCACCGGGCACGCGGTGCCGAAGGACGCAGCGCTGAAAAATAAAGCGAAGACCGAAATCGAGATGAGGCGTGCCAGATTCATTCGGGGCCGCACCAGGAAGAGCTTTGGAGGGGTCGGAGGCACTCCCATCTTCAAATCCCCAACGGTCCAAACAACTCACCCACGTGGCCGTTGCTATCGGCGAACGAATCGAGATGAACACCGACTTTGTCGAGCAGCGTCAGGTGGAGATTCGCCAGCGGGGTTGCCTTCGCGAATTTGATGTGGCGCCCGCCTTTCATTCCACCCGCGGCGCCCCCCGCGACGAGAATCGGCAGATTGGTGTGATCATGCACGTTGGGATTGCCGATCCCGCTGCCGTAGAGGTAGAGCGAATGGTCGAGCAGCGTGCCGTTGCCTTCCGGGGTGGCCTTCAATTTCCCGACAAACTCGGCGAAGAGCGATACGTGGAACTGGTTGATCTTCGCCATGCGGGCAATCTTGTCCGGATCATTTCCGTGATGGGAGAGCGGGTGATGCGGATCCGGAACGCCAATCTCGGGGTAAGTGCGATTGCTCGTTTCGCGCGCGAGTTGAAAGGTGATGACTCTCGTGACATCGCCTTGTAGGGCGAGCAACTGTAAGTCGAACATGAGTCGCGCATGGTCGGCGTAGGCAGCCGGCACGCCCACCGGTCGATCCAGGTCTGGAAGCGGATTATCCTTCGTGTCGGCCTCGGCTTTCTGAATGCGACGTTCGACTTCGCGGACCGTCTCGAGGTAGCGGCTTATCCGAGCACGGTCGCTGGGGCCGAGATTGCGTTGCAAACGAGCAAGATCGTCGTTGAACGAATCCAGCAGGCTCGCCTTTCTCTGAAGCGCCGCGCGGCGTTCGGCCTTGCTACCGCCATTCCCAAACAAGTTCTCAAACACAATCCGCGGATGAGCCTCGGCGGGCAGCGGTGTGGTCGGTGAGGACCACGAGAGGTTATTCTGATAGACACAAGCGTAGCCGTTGTCGCACTGGCCAACGACTTGGAGGAAATCCATCGCGAGCTCCAGTGACGGCAACTGCGTTTCTTGGCCGATCTGCTTCGCTGCGATTTGGTCAACGGTGGTTCCCAAATAGTAATCGGTGCTTTCGGTCAACTTGGCTTTGGCCGCGCTGAGAAACGCGGCGTTCGACGTCGCATGGCTGCCCGGGTAAGCGTTTTGAAGTTCCAAATTCGTTATCGCGGTGACGTGTTCTCGCACCGGCGCGAGGGAACTGAGAATGGGCGAAAGCTCATCCAACGTGTGGCCCGGCGGCGTCCATCGACTCTGGTCGCAACCCATCGGCATGAAGACGAATCCTAGTCGGCGGACGGGATTCGCCGCCGTCTTGGCCAGCGGTGTCGCGGCGGGAACCATCGCTTCCAACAACGGCAACGCCAGCATCGTTCCCACGCCCCGGAGGAACGTTCGGCGCGGCAAACATTTCTTGGTAATGATCATAGTGATTTCCTGTGGATCCACTCGAACTTCACAGCCATTCGCTTAACACAGCTTCCCCGCAAACTGCGACAAGGAAATTGGTCCCAGCCAAGCGCTGCGGTCCGTCCTTGGCGCCTTTCCAAAATCTTGTCATTTGAGAACCCATTTAACGGAATGATGGACCAGAACGCATCGTCATCAGTCATGGACCAGCCGCTTTTCGCATAGTGAATGGCGCGCTGTTGACGATCCCAACGATGATAGAGGAGAACCGATAATCATTCGCCTTCGCGTCGCGGACGATTTTTCGGACGGCCGGTGCGTCGGACGGTTCTATGCCACGACCCAACGCAAACGTGAGCAGCTTCTCCGTGAGAGTGCTGACGAATAGGTCGGGATGCTTGAGCAAGCCGGTTTCAAGCCCGGCCACACCGGCGAACTTGCTGCCGTCTGGCAATCCGCCCTCTCGGTGGTCGCCGTATCATTAAAAAAAAAAATCCCCACAACCCCCACCCCCCTCCCCCCCCCCCACCCTCCCACCCCCCCGCCCACACCCCCCACCTCCCGCGCACCACCTCCCCATCCACCACCCAAGCCCCCACGCCCCC
>DLVS01000442.1 GCA_003445095.1 Verrucomicrobiales bacterium | reverse complement strand
GATCCCGGCGAAAAACGAGCCGACCACGAAAGCGATGATCTTGTAACGCGTCGCGTTCAAGCCCATGGCCTCGGCGGCGACTTCGTCATCCGCGACCGCGAGAAACCCGCGCCCAAAGGTGGAGTTTACCAAAGCCCAGACGACGTAGACCGTCACGGCCGCGGACCCGAGGTTGAAGAACAAAATGGGAGTGGCCCAGCCCCGGTTCAACGGTGTGGGAATCCCGTTGAGTCCGAGCGCGGCACCCACCATATCGATGTTCTGGAGAACGACCTTGATGATTTCGCCAAACCCGAGAGTGACGATGGCGAGGTAGTCTCCTTTGAGGCGAAGCGACGGCGCCCCAACGAGCAGTCCCGCCGCCGCGGCCATCAGTCCACCGGCGAGTAACGCTACCGGCAACATCAGCCAAGGCTGGTGAACCATGGCGGTGCCAAAGGGCTGACGGAACACGGTGGTGAGGGAAGCCGCGGCATAGGCTCCCACCGCCATAAATCCAGCATGTCCCAGCGAGAACTGACCCGTGAATCCGTTGATCAGATTCAAACTGGCCGCCAGAATGATGTTGATTCCCACGCCCATCACCACGTCGAGGACGTAGGTGTCGATCCGCCCACCCGATGCGGCGACGCAACCAGCGACGGCGAGCGCCAGGAGCAGCCAAAGTTGGGATTTGGGGAACATCGAGCGCATTTGGAAGGGAGCTCAAAAAACGCCGACACCCCATTGGCATCGTGCGCAAGAATTCTGCCCATGCCTTGAACTCACGCTCCAAACAACCAGCCAACGCCGCCGCATCGGCAAAGGCTAGCGGCGAGTCCGTGACGAAAGCAACCTAACCCAACTCCATAACTCCATACGCCGCTCCGCGGATCCAATTCGGCAGCGTCACGACAGCTCCTTGCACCACAACTCCCGCGCGCTCGCGACATAGCCTCGCCGCGCGTACAACGTCGCCGCACGCGCTTGAGCGCGATCCACTTCAAGGCGTATGACCCGAATGCCGTCTTGTCGCAATTCGGATTCCACCACCTCCAAGACCGCGTTGCCGGTGCCACCTCCCCGTGCCTCGGGAACCAGGAAGAACTCGTCCAGCAAGGCGGTACGGCCGTCGAATTCCAAGCTGAACCAGAAGGCCACCAAGGCATATCCGACGATTTTTTTGTCCTGCGAAACGAGCCAGAGGCGACCCAGTTCAGGTCGAATGAGCAATTCTTCCAATAACTTCCGCTTCCGCTCTTCGTGCCACGAGAACTCAAAGTGCTGGTAGAACTGCCGGACGACAGCCAGTAACCCTGGCAGGTCGGCCAGCGTGGCAACCCGCGTTTCACTCGTCACCGTCACAAACCAAAGCCCTCGCTGCGCCAATCGTAATCCACGACCCTATGCTTCGCTGCCGCGCAACGGACGCTCGATTACTTCAACCGTGTAGAGTGTTCCTGCATCCACATCACATCTTTGCTGTTGGGCTGTGGTCCGGACGTTACCCAGGTCCTTGGTTTGATCGGTGGCATGGTTCGAGCATCGACCCAGCGGTGAATCTCTGAGTGTCCGTCGGCAAACGAGAACCCGCCCGCCCGGTTGTGATAGCTGGCGGGCACATCCACCATGCGGATCGACGCCAGGTTTGGATTCTTCGCGTAAATCGAGCTGTCCATGGAAACAACGAAGAAGCCGTCGTTGATGCTGTCCTCTCGCTCATCGAGCAAAACGTAAGTCATTGCTGTACCCGGATCATTGAAGCTGCTGAGTTTTGTGAACACGTTCCAAGGCGCTCCCCACCCGCCATCGGTTCCTTCGTTTCCGCCCGTCCAAATACTCATCGCCATGCTTCGGATGCGGGGAACGGATTGCTTAAGCCGATTGAGCGCCGTGCTCTTGTCGGCAGGACATTTCCAGATCGTCCGCGTTTGCCCCGTGTAGCGCCACAGCGGGCTCTGCGTCAGCCAGTTGGTGTTCCAGTTGGCTTCGGCGGAAGGATCCGTGATATCGAGATTTCCTTGAACCCACGCTCCGTCCGAAGAGTTGGGATTCGATTCGGGAGCGTATGCATACGGAATCCGCTCCCCGTTATCCCCGGCGTACATCATCCAGCCCAAAAGCAACTGCTTGTGATTATTCATGCAGTAGATGCCCTGAGCCTTTGACTTCGCCTTCGCCAGCGCGGGCAAAAGCATACCCGCTAGGATCGCAATGATCGCGATGACGACTAAAAGTTCGATGAGCGTGAAGGCACGGTGTCGAGAGTCGAGAGAACAGCGCATAACTGGAAGGACTCGGCCCGGCCGAGCGCTGAGAACATCGCTGAGCCGGTCTCGGCTGACAAGTAGGTGTTTGCTGACAAGCAAACAGTCGATGGCATCCTGAGTGGGGGAGCCACGGAATCACTGGAGCGCTGTCGCGGCTCGCCGCGCCGCAGACAGGCGAAGGCGGGAGCGCCGCAGAGCTCCGCTTTGGAAAGGCACAACCTTGATCAATCCGCTGAATCCTTTGGTCGGACGCCACTCCCGGGACTCGAGCGCCCGTTTCGATTGCGCCTCTCCGTCCTAGATCTATTCACTTAATTCCGGCCAAACGATCCCGCCAAACCTGATACAACTGCACCGTGGCGTGAACATCCCGCAGGCAATACTCCGCGATTTCGCGGTAGCGCCGATTTGCGAGAAGATCGTTCACATCGAGGCCACTGACGCCTTCCGCTTTCGGCGAGGGAATCCCGAACGCTTTGCAATAGAAGTCGAGGTTGAACTTCCGCGCCGCTCCCTCACGGCCGCTGACATTGTAAAAGGTGAACTGCTCAGCCAAGTCGCAGTGCGGGTCCGTTTGAAACCGATAGCCGAGCCAATCTTTGCGCGTGATCGGAACGTTGAGGACAGCCGAACGCAAATACAGGAAAGGCACATCAAAGCCTCGACCGTTGAAGGTAACGACTTGGT
>DLVS01000569.1 GCA_003445095.1 Verrucomicrobiales bacterium | reverse complement strand
GTCATCAAAGGTAATGGTGGTACTGGCGGCCCAAGTCGTAACGGAAAGCGCTAGCGAACTTACGCCCAGCAAGTAGGCTGCAATTTTTCTCATAGGTTAAGTTTGAATCGTTTGGAAGAATTCAGTCTTCGAATGGTGCGTCTTGGGGGACGCAGAATATGTGCCGAGGGCGATTCAATCGTAAACGCCGGCTCGATTGTCATTACGTATCATGCTATCGACGAGATGGTTAAACACAATTTCTGGCGTTGGAATAATCAACCAGGAACGCACGCGAACGGAATTTCTTGTAAGCAGATCCTTCTCTACCCCAGGGAATTAAGTCCATGCGATGACGCCAAAGATGGTAAGCGTCTGTCCAGGAAAGGGTTAAACACCATCGCGCACTCGGAGTCGCAGTGGCAAAAATTCCGACACTGACACATTAACTCCTCGAAAACTAACCGATTTCTGGTTTGTAAATGTCTTATTATTAAATACCTAAGAGACGAATGGTTTGCTGTAAAAAGACGCGACAAGGGCACCTTTCGGCGGTTTTCAGGGCATCGCCACCCGCTTTCGTTGTGCCTGATTCTCCCGACAAGACAGTTCAGCCGGCTTGGGCGAAGTCGTCGCAGCCAGCCTCAGTTTGTCCGTCGTCATCGCATCGGCCCATCAAATGTCTTTGGCGACATCAGTTGCAGCGGTGATGGCGGTGCGAATTTCCTCGATCAGTTCGCTGGTGGAATATCCTCCCTTCTGGAGGATTTCGATTACATGCCCATTGAGCCGACTTCGATCTTCGGTGGTCAAATCCTTGGCCGTTACCACGATTACCGGGACTTGGCGGCAGTCTGGTCGCCGGCGCAATGCTTCCATAAAGGAGAAGCCGTCCATTTCTGGCATCATCAGATCCAGCAAGATGACTCCCGGAATGCGAACCGATAAGCGTTCCAAACCGACACGCCCGTTCTCAGCTTCCACAACTTGCCACCCCTGTTTTTCCACTGCGCGACGGAGTACGTCACGGGTGGAGGGATCGTCTTCAATGATCAGCACTTGAGGATTGGACCGGTGTCGGCAATGCCTTTCCAACACCGCCACCAAGCGGTTCCATTCAATGGGCTTGATCAAGTAATCCGCCGCTCCCAGCGCGAACCCCAGATTCTTGTCATCCACCACGGTCATCATAATGACTGGAATATCAACGGTTTGGGGATCGGCCTTAAGCCGGGTGAGCACCGCCCAGCCATCCAGGCCCGGCATCATGACGTCTAGCGTAATGGCAGAGGGCTTGATTCGGGCGGCCAGGTCCAGTCCTTCGGGCCCTGAACTGGCCACATGAACCTGAAATCCAGCGCGAACCAACGTTCGCTGCACTAGGTCACGCGCGGCCGGTTCGTCGTCAATGACCAAGACTGTTCCCGCGTCCCGGATTGAGCCACTCGTGGCCGATCGAACTCCCGCCTCTGGAACTGGTTTTGATTCCGGAACCGGCTCGGGCACTTCCACCGGCAATTTCACCGTAAACGTGGAACCCTTTCCCGGCTCGCTAACTACGGTGAGCTCGCCTCCCATCATCTCGCTGAAGCTTCGGCTGATGGCGAGCCCTAGGCCCGTGCCTCCATATTTCCGGGTCGTGGAAGCTTCGGCCTGAGTGAATGGGCGAAAGAGGCGCGTCATCTGCTCGGCCGTCATGCCGATCCCGCGGTCGCTAACCTGAAAGACCAAACGTGAGACTGCGGCTGGCGAATTGGGTTCGCCGGCGGGAGGGGTAGCGTCACGATGAACTTCCAGACGGATTAGGTTGGCCTCGGTAAATTTGTTCGCGTTGCTGAGTAGATTGAACAGGATTTGACGCACTTTGGTTTGGTCCGCCCGCATGAACCCGATGTCGGACGGGCAACTGACCTCCAGTTGGTTGCCACTTTTCGCCACCAACGGCCGAACGGTAGAAATTACCTCATCGACCATCCGACCTACGTCGAAATTCTCCACGAACAAGGTCATCTTGCCGGCTTCGATTTTGGAAAGGTCGAGAATGTCGTTGATGAGGCCAAGCTGGTGGCGCGCGGCGGCATGGATCTTATTCAGATCGGAAGCGAGCTGATTTTGCCCCGCTTCCTCTAATTCCTCTAGAAGCAGCTCGGAATAGCCGATGATGGCGTTCAACGGCGTCCGCAATTCGTGGCTCATATTGGCGAGAAACTGACTCTTGGCCTCGGTGGCGGCCATGGCCTTGTTCTGGGAATCCGCCAACTTCTGGTTCACCTCACGGAGGACCTTCTCATGCTTCTCGATTTGTCCCAGCATCCCGTTGAAGGACTCGATTAACATTCCCACTTCGTCCGCTGACCGCTTGACGGCCCGGACGGAATAGTCGCGTTTCTCCGAGATAGCGCGGGCGACTTGAGCAAGGTCGAGGAGTGGCTGCGAAATGAGCTGCTGAAGGCGTGAAGTCAGTAGCAGCGCAATAATTGCCGAGACCAACAGCATGACCGCCACTACGCCACAGTTCTGCCAGGTCCGGCGGGTGAGATCCGACAAGTCAAAATCGAGATAGATGGTCCCCACCTTTTCTTCGCCATGACTGATCTTCTGGCAAAGGACCAGCCGGCCGGGGAGGAATTGGTGCCCAACGGGCGGCGATCGCTCTGGGACTGCACTCGCCTGCTGATTTCGTTGCGTAAAACTCGCAAAGCGTTTCCCGTCCGGGGTGTACACGGCCGCCGCGGCGACCTGAGGTTTTGCTTCGAGGGCCGCTAAGGTACGCGTCGCTTCCCGGGCGTCGCCAAATTCCACCGCCGAAGTGCAATTCTGGCCGACGATAGTTGCCAAGATCGAGAGATCGTTGAGGACCGTCCGCCGATAGGTCCACACGTCATTGAGAACGAACTGAACCGCGGCTACCAACAAGGCAATGCTAGTGATCACCATCACCAGCAACACAAGTTTACGCTGGATCGAGGTGGCGCGGAGCCAGGTCATGGCAGTCCAAGTTACCGAGGAACGAGCTTGGCCAACTTCAGCAACTGGGAACTGAACGCTAAGCGCGACTGCTGAGCCGCTTCTCGATTGATCTCCATCACGATTCGGTTGGGACCAGCGACCAAATTGACCATGCCGCCCTGTTCGGCAAATCCCTCCACCTCGCCGACGGTCAGGACTGGCTGATTTCTAAACTCAGCGGCGATCTGTGCGAGCCGACCCTTTTCCGACGCCCCAATGAATAGTACCTGGCACTGAGTGGCTTCCACCAAGTTGCTGATCGGTCGGACCACAATTCTTCGACCCTGTACCATCTTGCCGTCCAAAACGTGCAACGCATCCGCGTACGGAATGTTGCCCACGAGCCCCACTTCCAACGTCTCGGGATTGCCGGGCGTCGCCGTCGCCGGCCATTCCACGTATTTGATGATGTTGTAGAGCACCCCCGCTTTTAACTCGTACTCGTGGAGCGTGGGTGTTTGGGCCGCTCCGGGCGTCCAAGAAAATGCCAAGGCCCACCTCATCACCAGCACGAAACCCGGAAACGCCCGCGACAATCGCGAACGGCGGTTCCTGGTTTCTTTAGTCGGCACCGTCATGGGATCAGGTCGGACAAGAGAATAGAATCGTGGTCGGTGCGGAATTCAATGGAACGAGTAACTCCAACCGGCCGTGATAAGCCAATCCAGACCCAAGTTTGGACCGTCAATGTTTTGGTAAACGGGGACGCCGCCTTCGACCGAAAACCGATTGCCTTTGAGCACCCCATTGGGGATATAAAAGTTCAATCCCAAAAGGAAGTCGAGCCGTTCCCCGGCCTGCTTTTGTGCGTCAAATGCCGGATTGCGTGCCGGATCCAGTTCGGGGTCGGCGCCGTGAATATTGTTCCATCCGCGCCAATTCAGTCGGGCTGAGGGTCCAAACCAATCCCGAACCTTATATTGGACCCAGGTATCAATGAAGTACTCACTGCCCAGCCGATAGTCATTGTCATTGTAACCCATGGGCAATAAGCCGAGAGCGTGGGCGCCCCAGGCCCAATCCTCGGATTCACCTAGGTAACTGAGGCCAATTTCCAAATTCACGGTGCCCGAGCCCAATTGCATCGCGTATTCGAGCCGATGGTGTCCGCCTGCGCGTTCATCCATCTCATCGATGGATCCCGTCGGCACCGTCAGTCCAGCATTGACTACGAGCCGCTGCCCTTTGACCCGGGGGTCTCCATACACGTTGATCAACGCCATCAAATTCAGATCGCCTATTCCTGAAGTATTCGCGGTGTATTCCTCTCCCGCACGGTTGAGGTGGTCCATCGACAGATTTCGAAAAGGAACCATCGCCATAAGGTTTAGCGTGTCCGACGGTGCGTACATCAATTCCACCATCTGCATTTGCATCGTCATTCGGGTGTGCGCGACGGGATAATCTTGCAACACCTCATCGACGGAAACCTCGTGGGTTCCGTCCAGGTTGTGCTCCATGTTCATGTACATGTAACGGTAACCCACCATGATGCCTCCCTTCAGGTGAGTGTGACTTCCTAAGACATTGATCGGAGTGATCTCCGATTCGAGCAGTTGCTCCAGGCTCAACTCGGTCAGGTCCTGAGGCTTTGAGGCGGGCACATTCATGGATTGTCCCACCACTCCGGCGCCGCCGGCCAATACCAGCACCCAAGGCATCCACCATCTCGCCGCTTGCCGAAAAAAGGTTCCCTTCGCCAGGGACGCCCGATTCCAGCCACGCACCGCCACCCGAGTCGACGTGCCCGAAAGGACCGAGGCGCCTTGGTCGCCACAGGCATGTCTTTCACCTTCCAAGGTGTGCTTCATGGATATGGTTCCGAATCAACTCCCCAACAAACTAGCGCGACGTGGCCGGGCGTATCACCGGCTCGCCAGCGCCAAGACCTTCGGTTAGTCCGGTTCGCTTAGGAGTTATCAGCCGCCAATGGAACAATGGAAACTCAAAGCGGTGCAAGTGTTAAGGATCACGGAGCCAACCACACCAACAACACGCAGTCCTATTGTTTAAAAGTCTTGCCGGTCAGGTCTTGATCATCCCACCCGCGCCGGCTGTGGTAGACCCACCAGTCAAACTCATCCTTTTGCCGTCGCTCCGATGCCGCGTGGTTATCCGCAAAAATCAGATTCAGACGTGTTCCATGGGCTGACTTGTTCCAGTTCCAGTAGGGAATCTCCCAGGCCAACACTGCTCGCGTCGGGCTGACCACATCGTTTTCCTTTCGGCCACTGATCGGTTTGCGTTCCTGATAATTTCCGTCGGCCTTTAAATAGATATGATTCCAGATGTAGGTCACGTGGTCGTTATCGCGTAGAAGATTGTTGAGGGTCCCAATTTCTGGGTCCTTTTGGAGGATCCCACTGGGGCAGGTGAATAGGCTCGCCTTGGGGACTTTGGTGAGCCGACCGGTGTAATTCGTGGGTTTGTTGGCGTTCTTGGCCAAGTACGGCTCCAGCAGTTCGGGTAACCATTTGTCGTCCGTTCGCAAAGCGTGATCCGCACCCCAGGCTCGGCCCCAGTTTTTCACCAGTGGAAAACGTTCACCGGCATCGCCGGAATACAAGGCGACGGCGATCCCAATCTGCTTTTGATTGTTGAGACAGTAGGTTGCATTGGCCTTGGCTTTGGCCTTGGCCAGCGCAGGCAGCAATATTCCTGCAAGGATCGCAATGATTGCGATGACCACGAGCAACTCGATCAGAGTAAACCCGCGGGCCGATCCGTCGTGATTCGGGTTAGTTTTCATGGAATCCGGGAACGATGGGATAAGCGAAGGCGTTTTCGCCGCCTTAAGCAAGCGCTCCGGAAGGGATGCACCCGATTTTTGTTCCAACATCCGCTGAAAAACCGGCTTCCAATTCGTACGCCCGCGCTTAGCCTCCGCCGCTCGTTTGCTAAGCACATTCACCGAAACGTTTCATCCGATTTACCATGGCCGCCGATACCTCCGTTGTTGCGAAAATTGAACTTCCTGCCCTCACGCCGCTGACGGTGAAATCTAGGCTCGCGGCGACGCCCGCCCGGGGACCGAAATATTCGGTCACCGTCAAAAACGCCACCGGCCAAAACGTGGTTTTGGGCGACCCACGTGCGACTCGGGCGCTGGTCGCCCTCATGGACGTCCATGCGGTTACCGGCGGTGCCGCTTGCCATTGGGGCGGGCCCGCGGCTTTCGCTGAGGTCAACGCCGCGATTCACGGAATCATGTTCGCCACGACCGGACGTCCGTGGTTCGACGCCTTCAATTTTGTGAACGACGCGGGCCACACTGAGAACGGTATTTACGCCCTCCGGGCGAATTACGGTTTCGACGGCCTTACCTTCGAGGACCTCAAGGCCTTTCGTTCGGTTCGTTCCAAACTTACCGGCCATGGAGAGTCACATCTCAACCCCGAAGGTGTTCTCCTCTCGAACGGGCCGCTGGGCTCGGCCTTGCCGCAAGCGCAAGGTCTCGCACTCGGCGATCACCTCGCCCAACGCGATCGGGTGACCATTGTCACCATTTCCGATGGCGCGTCGATGGAAGGGGAAGCGAAGGAGGCGTTCGCGGCGATTCCTGGACTGGCGGGGAAGGGACGCTTGAACCCGTTCGTGCTCGTCGTTTCGGATAACGATACCAAGTTATCCGGCCGCATCACACACGATGCGTTCTCGATGCACCCAACCTTCGAGGCCATGGCGGACCTTGGCTGGGATGTTCGCCACGTTACTAACGGCCATGATCTCCCGGCGGTGTACCTCGCAGTCGAACGGGCTGTTACCGACGCCAAAGCAAGCCCAACGAAGCCCGTTTGCCTCATTCTCAAGACCATCAAGGGTTACGGTATCAAGGCCACGGAGGAAAACTCGACCGGTGGCCATGGATTCCCGCTCTCCAACGGCGAGAAGATCCCTGCCTGGATTGCCGAGCTCTACCAGGGCGACACTCCTCCGGCTGAATTTGTCAGTTGGGCTGCGAGCCTTCGTGCGGATTGGGAAAAGAAGGAGGCCGAGAAAAAGGCCAAGGCCGCGGCGACCGCCACACAGTCCGTGCCGGCTGCACCGGCGGTAAAGAAGGACAAGGTCCAGGCGGGCTTGGCGGCGGGGGCGATTCGGGCGGCGAAGGAAGGTTACCCGGTCTTTTCAGTGAGTGCCGACGTGCAGGGCTCCACGGGTATCAGCACTTTTCAGAAGGCGACCGGGAACTTCATAGAAGTCGGTATCGCAGAGTCCAATATGATTTCGACAGGTGCGGGGCTCAGCAAAGCGGGCTTCATCCCGATCGTGGATACATTCGGTCAGTTCGGGGTTACCAAAGGCAACCTGCCACTAACCATGGCTGCACTCTCGCAGGCGCCGGTGATCGCCATGTTTTCGCACATCGGCTTTCAGGATGCCGCCGACGGTGCATCCCATCAAGCGACGACATACTTGGCCGCAGTAAGTGCGATTCCGCACACGATTGTGATTGCCCCTAGCTGCGCCAATGAGGCCGACGCCTTCATGTACGCTGCGATCAAACACGTCGGTGATGAACGCCGCGCCGGACGCGACGGCGAGTCGGTCATCTTCTTCGTCGGCCGAGAGAACTACCCGGTGGAGTGGATTCCTGGCGCAACTTATGCGTGGGGTCGCGCACAGATCATTCAGGAAGGCAGCGAGGTGGTGTTGATCGGGTGCGGCGTCTTATTCAGCAAGTGCCTTGAAGCGGCGAAACTTCTGGCAGCTCAAGGCAAGTCGGCGACCGTGATCAACAACCCTTTCATCAATCGCGTCGACGTCGAAACCATCGGTGCGGCGGTTAAACGTTGCGGCGGGCGAGTCGTCACGATCGAGGATCATCAGGCCATTTGCGGGATGGGGGCACAGGTTTCGCATGCATTGTCACAGGCGGGGATCGCGCATCGAATTAAGTCCCTTGCCATTCATGGAGAGTTCGGACAATCCGCCTACCTCGCTGAAGAGCTCTACGTGAAGCACGGGCTCACGGGTCCCAAGATGGCTGAAGCGGCGTTAGCATTGCTTGGATGACTGAGGTGCCGAATCCCGGAGCGCAGTTGGTCCAACCCGCATCTAGGCGGAGTATCTGCAAAGCGTCTTTTGCCAGGCTGAATTGAGAACACTCAAGCGAGCTAAGCTTCGCCTGATCGAATCTAAATAGTGCCCAATGCGAGGTAATTCGTCCCAAGTCGATTTGGGACCATCATGGGCAATCTTGTCTCAATGACCCGGATGGCAGATGAAGTCGCGATAGTTCGTGAGACACACTAACTGCCTAAGCCCGAGCGCTGCGTGGCATCGATGAGGAGAATTGCGGTTAGAGTATAGCCGGCTGGTCATTGCGCCTCAGAGAGTTATCTACCTTCGCCCGAAGCAAGAAGGGCGGCCCCAGCGCAAGGCGCCATTGATCGTGGTTAGTCCAGGTCTGTTCGTACGCAACAGAACGCGTTCACCTTCATTAGCTTACCTGCTGACGCAAAGGAGTTCGCCGCCCGCGTGTTTTAGTCCTTACCGGGCGGAAAAGGCCAAATCCTTGGCTGGTCCAACATCTGCTCAAGGGCCGCCCTACGATGAGCCGAAACATCTTAACGCTGCTAGTTGCAATGAGTTGTTGCACGTTGCACGGGTCTGTTGTCGATGACCGTCTGCTCGACAGCGTCGAATTTGT
>DLVS01000004.1 GCA_003445095.1 Verrucomicrobiales bacterium | reverse complement strand
CCGTCGCTAAGCCAGCAAGTGTCGCGGTTAGCCACGCCGCGGCACCGTCAACCGCACCTTTGAACCCACCCACCGCCTCCAGCAACTGCGGGAGGATCGTGTCCTTCATTTGCTCCCGCGCGTTGCGAATGATGTCCGGGTCGTTGCGGTGCTCCCACAGCCAAGTGACGGCATCGACCAATTTGGGGCCGTACTTGACGAGAACGTAGATTTGCCCAAGGCCGGTAAACATCCCGAGGCCAATCACCACCTTCTTGAGAGGACCAATAGCCGGTGCCAGCGCGGCCTTGATGTCCTCCCAGACCTCGCCGGCCTTGCGCTTGATCCAATCGAGAACGCCTTCCTCACCTTCGGCCCCAACGAGTCCGAGCTTTTTAGCCGCCCAGTCCCAGGCTTCTCCGGCGGCGTCCTTAGCACTTTTGATCCAGCCCCAGACGGTTTTCGCAGCGCCGCTCACGACCTTCCAGGTGGCGCCCAACTGGGCGACGATCGCGTCGAACACCGGTGCGGCGATCACCTTTACGACCTTCGAAATGGCGGCATTGGCTTCCGTCATCGCGTCCTGCAATGTCTGGACAACGGTACTTTCCATGATTTCCCGGCCAAAGCTGCGAATCCCATCAAGAACTTTGGCGAAGCCTTCACAGGACTTGGCTTCGCCCTTCAGAAGGCCAGCTAGGGATCGGAAGGTTTCACCGAGCCCATCCATGAACTCTTGCGCGGCGTCCAGCGGATCGAAGCCTCCTAGCAGCGCCGGCAACCACTCATGAAGTGCTTTGTTAACGAGACCTTTGACGAATTCGAGCGGTCCTTGCTGAGCCATCTCAGCAAGCTCCGGGGAGACCAGTCGCAAAGCCGCCAAGGCGGTGTCCTTGACGGTATCGCCGACAGCGCGGACTGCCCCGCGTCCAGCATCGAGGGCGCCGCCGGCTACATCAGCGCCGAAACTGAGGGCGCGGTCGAGGTATCCTGGCGCGGGTTCCGGGTCTCGCTGAATCTGGGGTTGCCCCCCGCCAACCTTCGAGACGGGAAGCACCGTCGGAAGCACCGCCGCCGAAGGCGGAATCGACGGTGCAGCATTCTGCTGAACCACGTGGGTCACCTCGTGCGCCAGGAGGGCACAGTCTGAGCTAGTGTGGCCAGGACCTAGCCAGATGTTGTTCCGATGGGTGAAGGCACGCGCCCCCAGCTGCTCGGCTGTATCCCGCGCCATCGGACTATCGTGGATCCGCACAGCCCCAAGGTCGGCGCCAAGTAGGGGTTCAATTCGCCGCCGAAATCCGAGATCCAGCGGTGATCCAGCTTCGCGCGGATGGAGGATCCGCTCGGGCACCTGCTGCACAGCCGGACTGTCGGCAAACCGAGGCTTGGCTTGAACCATCTCCTGGTTCTCCTCCTGGTCGCATTCCCCGCACGACGCACCTTGCTCGCAGGCCGCACATTTCCTCTGAACGGTTGGCTTCCCGACGCGGCTCAAAGGCAACGGCCCCGTGGTGTCCTGGGTGCCGACTCCGACGACTTCGGCCACTCGATCGGCCTCCCGTTCGAAGCGGTCACCTGGGACGTTTACCGTCAGGCCGCCCCAAGATGAGCCCCTCGTCGCGTCTCCAGACGCGGCGCGCTGGATCGGGAGCGGACACAACTCGCATTCGGGCATCCGCTGGAGGAACAAGGGCATCGCGGCGGTCGCACCCATGGCCGGATCCCACGAGTTGGCTTCGACGCGCGCAGCCTTCGCAGGACTGGCCCGGGGCTTCGATTCGGCGATCGCAGCAAGGGCAGGCATCGGTCAATCTCCAAGGTTATTTACCCGATCACTGTGTACGAAATCATCGGAGGCAGGCGCACGGGGTACTGCGCTAAGACACCGGAGAGGCACGCAGCCATGTCAGTAAAAGTCACATGGGAACGCTTCTGAGCCCTCCTGGAAGTTGTCGTCCCAGCTTCCGATACTCCGCTTCTAGTCCTTCGGTACAGTCGGAGAGCCGGATACGTCGGCCCCCACCTCGCGCCAGGAGCGCGGCACTCAACACGGCGTTCCGGATGTTGCCGCCGGGGACGTCGGCCAGCGCGGCGAGACGATTCAGGCTGTCAGGCCCCAGTTCGTGCGCGCCGCCCAAATGTGCCAGCCATAAGGCCCGACGTTCTTCCGGACTCGGTAACGGAAACTCCAACACCAAATCCAATCGTCGCGCAAAGGCGGAGTCGAAACGCTGCTTACTGTTGCTCGTCAAGACCACGATGCCGTCGTAATTCTCAATGCGTTGCAGCAGGTAGTTGGTCTGCGCGTTCGCAAAGCGATCGTTGCTGTCGCGGATGTCCGTCCGCTTGCCGAATAACGAGTCGGCTTCGTCGAAAAGCAGAATCACGTCGTCGCGTTCCGCGGCGGCGAGGAGGCGAGCCAGGTTCTTCTCAGTCTCGCCGATGTACTTGCTGGTGACTCCGGCGAGATCGACCCGGTAAATCGGCAACGCCAACCGAGTCGCGAGCCAACTGGCGGCCAGCGTCTTGCCCGTGCCGCTGGGTCCAGTAAACAACGCCCGAACACCCGGCCGATAACGAACCGCCGTCGCTGGTCCCAGTCCATCGGCCAACCCATCGCGAGCCCGACACCGCAGGACCAGCAGATCGAGTTGGGCGCGGAGCAAACTCGACACAACTAACGCGTCATCGGGAACCGCGACTCGGAGCGGCTCGGCCAAAGTATCTAGGCCTGCGCCTTCGCTGGTCCACGCGGCCGCAGTGACGTCGGCAGCCGCCGGAACGGAGCGTTCGCCCAGCGCGGCGTGATGTTGCGCCAGCCGGCTGAGCTGTGCGATGCGGCCCGCCGTGTGACGATGATGCGCGGCGAGTTCGCGAATTAGATGGTCGGCCGGACCCTCACCCCGGCCCTCTCCC
>DLVS01000525.1 GCA_003445095.1 Verrucomicrobiales bacterium | reverse complement strand
TGGAGGACTGCGGCCAATTTTGCCAGTGCCAGGCGGTCGGGAAATGCGCGCAAGTGGAAGCTCGAGCTCGCTGTCATCAACGCTTCAATCCGCTGACGTTCGCGCGGTGAGCCATCGCCGGTGACGACTAATGGCCGCCCCGTTTGAGCGGCGATTTGAGGGATAAACGCGAGCCAGTTTTCGAGCGGCCACTCTTTGAACGGCGAACTGGCATTGGGCGAGACATGGATCGCACCCTCATGGACTGTCTCCTTCGCCCAAACCTTAGCGTCATCGGGCACACCCAAATCGAAACGTGGCGATTCGAGGGATAGGCCGGCGGCGGCCAACACTTGCCGCCGCTGTTCGAAGACCGGCAGTTCCCGCGATGGCCGAGGAACCCAGTTGGGGATTAGCCAGGGGTTGTAGAAATGATGGCGACCGGCGGCGCAAGCCAGGCTATTCCGCGCTCCAATTAAGGCGGTGAGGTACACGGTGCGGTCGGCGCCGCTAAAGTTGAAGGCGACGTCGAACTTCTCCCGACGCAGCGCACGTAAGATGCCGAGATGCTTCCAAAACGGCGGGCTTGGTTTGCTCAACGGATAAGCCCAAGCCCGGTCCACGCAGGGAGCCATCTCCAGTAGCTCGGCGCCAACGGTGGCGGCAAGCGTGTGAACCTGGGCTTGCGGGTAATTTCGTTTGAGCTCCCAAACCGCCGGCACGAGATGCGCCGAATCGCCCAGGAAACCCAGATCCACCACGATTACCTTTTGGGCAGTGCGAGTGCGTTCGTAGAAACCGGTGACGAATTCCGAAGTTAACGGCACGACGCAAGTGAGCCCCAGATTGCGATTCCTGACGAGACGGCGTTTGATGAGGCCGGACGGCAGAACGCCGGGAGTAGGTGTGGATACGCTACGAGCGAAGCCCGCCTCTTAGCGCTGAACGCCCCAGCGACTCTCTCGCCGAACGAGTGATAACGACCGGGAAGGGGGTGGAGTGAGTGCCTCTCAATTCCGACCCGCCAACCGTTTCCGCATGGACAGCCCATGCACACTTTGTCGAAGCTCTGCGTGCGGTGCCGATCCAGATAATTCGCGACAAGGAGAAGACCCGATGATGATTCGGCTGATTCCAAAGATCTTCTTCAATCGCTTGGACGAAGGGCTTGACCTCTTTGTGAATTGCCTCGGGTTTAAGGTCCTCCATCAAGAAAGCACATTGGCCGTGGTTGGCAGGGACGGGGCAAAAGCCTATGTCGTCGAAAGCCCCGAGTATGCGGCGAAGGATCGGCCGGAGATCGCCATCGAAACGGATAACATCGATGAGATCTATCAGGCGATCTCAATGAACCGTCCGGACGTGCTTCATCCCAACCTTCCTCGCGTCACCAAGAGGCCTTGGGGTGCGCTTTAGTTTTCTCTGCTCGATAGGACCGGTGTTTGTGTCGTGTTCCGGCAATGGCCAGTGTGACGTCCCAATCAAAACGGATCCAAACTGCCGCGCGCCGCGTTGCGTTGACGCATGCTGTTGCTCGGCTCTCGTTCGTCATGGCACTGGTGCTGACGGCCTGCACTCCGCCTGAGGCAAAAGATGCGCCTGAAATCCTTCTGTCCAACGGAACCGGAACGTCGGCCAATGATGTTGCTGCGGTCGAGGCGGTCCTAAAGGACAGACAACTCAACTATTCCACAGTGAATTCGCAGCGGTTGAATGGCATGAGCGAGTCACAGCTCATAGCCTATCGGTTACTCATTGTTCCTGGCGGAAACTTCATCGAAATCGGCAACAACCTAACCTCAAGCACCTCTAAGAACATTCACAATGCCGTGCAGGGTGGTTTGAATTACCTGGGAATCTGTGCCGGAGGGCTTCTGGCCGGACACGGCCCCTACAACAATCTGAATCTGACCTCGGGCGTGCGATTCGACTTTTACGCGGTCGTGAATAAGGGCATCCACAAGGCCCCGGTGGCGATTACCGGTCTCGGCGCACCAGCGCTCGAACATTACTGGGAAGATGGTCCGCAATTTTCGGGTTGGGGTTCGGTGGTGGGCAAGTATCCCGACGGAACCCCTGCGGTCGTCGAAGGAATGTCCGGCAAAGGATGGGTCATCCTCTGCGGTGTTCATCCTGAGGCGCCGGAGAATTGGCGACGGGGCATGAACTTCGCGACGCCCGCGAGCGTCGCCAATGCCTATGCGGGGACGCTCATTGAGGCCGCGTTGCACCGCACATGGCTACCGCATTATTAGGCCACTGTTCCGCTAAGCCTTCATTTCGACCACAGCGGCCGTAACTCGAGAATAGTCCCTCCCAAAAACCTGCCGAGGATGACGCCACCTGGCTTGGGCTAAGGTGTCGACGGGTTGCTGTTCACGCGCAGTTCCAGTTGCTGTCCGACGACCGCTCCGTCTTGCCCGGTTCCGCCGCCATTCACAAACACTTGATTGCCGTCGGCGTGTACGAACCCGATCTGCATGCCGGTCCCCGGCTCGACTTTCCAGTCGTCTCCGACTTTTGCCAGGGTGTGGGTTTCGGTGCGGACGGTTCCGTCGGGAAATTCCCGCTCTACTTCGATTTGCTTTCGACCGTCCGCGAGATCGGTCTCCGTTAACGACCGGTAACCCTTGGTCAGCCCGAGCGGTTGGGCATCGCCGGAGAGCGAAATGACTTGCCGCTCAGATGCGGTACTATCCGCTGTTCCGCTCGTCGAAGTTAGCTCACCGCCGGATAAGACGAGGTCGGCCGAGCCGTTTTGAGGAAGGAACTGTTGGACGTTGACCGGCAGAGCGAGTGACTCAAGCAGCTTCCCGGACTGGGGATTTTCGAGCGCCCAAAAATAGCTCTGCAGGGCAGCCTGAGGCGTCGCGTAACCAGAGAAGACATACTGCTCCACGGGAACAAAGTCGGCGTGGGTTGATGACGGAGTGAGACGGTCGCGTGATTTTGACTGTGCAGAGTTTCGGCTGGCGAGGCTAACGTTGTCTCGACGCAGTTGGGCTACCTCGCCGCGCAAACGCAGTAATTCCTCCTGGCCACGTTTGAGTCTTTCAGCTTCGTCGGGATGACCGACCGCCCCGGCTGTCGGAGCGGGAGTAGCTAACTCGGCTGCTTGCGACTCGAGTCGCGCGCGCAAGGAAGTGTTTTCGGCGCGGATCGTGTCTAGTTGGCGATGCAACCAGACAAAAGGCGTGGCGACGCCAGCAGCCAACAAGGCCGCGGTGATGACAGCTTGGGATTTGGTCATGGCAATAGTCGGGAGAAGTTTCAGGGAAAAGAGGGTGCCGGTCGCGCCGGTGGTGGCGAGCGACACAGCAGAAATGGAAGTGGCGAGGCCGGCAGGCGCGGCGTGGACGGCATTTGTGGCCATCACGGTTCCGAGGGCGGCCTCGGTGGTGCGAAGGCCGCGGCGGGCCAGGTAGTCCCGCATTCGTGCCAACGCACGGCTGACCCGCTTTCGGGCGGCGTCGTCGGTGAGGCCGAGCGCGTCACCGACGGCAGCGAGTTCCTTGCGGTCGAAATAACGGAGCAGGACAGCGTCACGATCATCGGCAGGCAATGTTTCGAGAGCCTGATCCAACAGGGGACGGACCTGTTCCCAGTCGGGGTCCGGTTCGAGTTGAGTCGGTTGACTCATTTGGGCCTTCCAGAGGGTGTTACGAAAGGGGTT
>DLVS01000437.1 GCA_003445095.1 Verrucomicrobiales bacterium | reverse complement strand
GCTCTTCCGATCTTCCACGGCGTATTGGTGGTAGTATTCGTGCTGGACCAGGTTGGTCATCCGACCGAACTCGGGGATGAGCTTTCCTAAGAAGCCCACCTCGTGCATCGCTCGCAGCGTTGGCGCGACATTGCCTCGTTGCCCCAGAATTTCGAGAAAGGTGGCATGCACTCCCGGGTTTCGCAGGAACGCTCGATCCACTCGGCCTTCCTGAACCAACTGACGAAGCGTTTGGGCGAGGTCGGGATGCAACGTCAGTCCTCGCTGTTGCGCATAGAGGAAACCCCGAATCAAGCGGTTCGAATCCTCGCGAAATATAGAACGCGACGGCGCCGTAAGTTGGCTGCCCACGATCTTGAACCCATCCAAGTCTTGCGTCGCCGTCGGCCGGGCGCGCCGTCCCCACATTGAAAGCAAGCCTCGCTCGGGCGTCGGGACGAGCGCCATCCGTTGTTCGAGCGTACGAGTGATCAGGTAAATGTTGCGCGTGTGGGTGTAGTAATCGCGCATGAAGTGCTCCACGCGGAGTCGCAACGAACGCTCCGAATAGCCCAGACCGCTGGCCACGGCCGCCTTCAGGGGCGCCGTAAGCACATCGACGGCGGAACCGGCGGTGTAGTGGAGTTCATTGCGAGTCCGCAGCAGAAAATCATGGGCCTCATCCAACTGTTTCCGCTCGCGGACGCTGATCTGCCCATGTTGTTGCAAGGCAGCAGTGGAGCGATATCCGAGTTTGAAGTACGCCATCCAAAGCAAGTTTTGAAAGTCGCGCAGCCCGCCGCAGCCGCTCTTGATGTGGGGCTCTTGCATGGCCGCCGAGTTGCCGAACCGTGCGCGTCGCGACGCCTGGTCTTCGAGCCGCTGTTTGATGTATTCGTTCTCGTGTCCCCGGACGCATCGGGCGTCGAACATCTTCTTCAACTCCAGGACGAGCTTATCGTCACCGGTGATCAAACGCGCCTCCAGCAATTGCGTTTTGGTCTGCATGTCTCCGTTAGCGACCTTGAGGCAGTCTTCCAAGGTTCGAACCGAGTGCCCTACTTTCAGGCCAATGTCCCACAGGGTGTAAAGTACGCCGCTGCTCCATTCCGCCAGGAGTGCATCGGCGGCGCGCCCGGCTCCGCCCGCATACAGGAACATGAGATCGATATCGCTGTGTGGATTGAGCTCTCCCCGTCCGTAACCTCCGTAGGCCACCAGGCTAAGCCGCAAGGCTGTTCCGGGTGCCGGATGGGCCTGTTGAACACCGGTGAAGATCGATCGGATCAATAGATCCATCATGGCCGCACGCGCCTGACAGATCTCGAGTCCGCCGCCGCCCGCTCGGTGCTGAATACGCAGGCGGGCCGACTCCTCCTTAAGGAATGCGCGATATCGCGCCAGCTCCTCCGTCGGCTTTCGCCCCAGGGGTAGCGCCAGGCGGCGCTTGGCGTTTTCTTCAATCCTAGCTAGCAAAACTTTCACTTGGACGCGGCGCAACGTGGGGATATGGCGCGATGCCGGCAACGCTCAAAGTCGGTTTCCTGAGCCCGGACCTGTCAACCCTTGTGGAGTTACCGTTATCGAGGGTCGGTTTCGCCTTGCTCGCCCGTAATTTCAGGGCTTTGGTTCTCAAATGTCATTCCTCCGCGAGCAGACTCGGCGAATGTGTATCTGGGCGTTTCTCGTCTGCGTCGGTGCCGCTGTCAGCCGCGCCGAGGACCCCTCGGCCAGCGTGGCCCCCCCCAACGACGACTTGGCTAACGCGGCCACGATCGAAGGAGCCAGTTTCACTCTTAATGTGGACCTCTCCGCCGCGACGTCCGAGCCGTTCGAAGTGTTCCAACCCGGTGAATTGGATCGGACGGCTTGGTGGGTCTGGCGGGCTCCCACGACTGGCATATACCGATGGGATTCTTCCGCGAGCGCCTCGCCGATTGCGGTCACCGTGTGGAACCGAGAGGGACAGGGCCCGCTGACTGCAGTAGCCCACTCGTTCCGGCGGGCGCATCGGCAGGACGACCAAGAATTGAGAATCGAACCGGATCCGACAGCCACGTTCTCCGCCCATGCCGAACGCATGTATTGGATTAGCCTGAGGGCCACGATTCCCTATTACACCGGTTTGCTCCCCTCCGGTCCTATTCCCGATCCACTAACCGCCCACGTTGTTTTTGACATCCTTCCGGTTCCGTGGCTGGCGAACGACGCGTTTGAGCATCGAACCGTTTTGAAGGGAACGAGCGTCACGTTTGGCGGAGCTTTGCTCGCCGCAACTTCGGAAACGGGCGAATCGCTTGTCCCAGGAGACCCGGTGGGACGAACTCGCTGGTGGACCTGGACTGCCCCAGGGAATGGGACCGCAACCATCCGAAATCTTGGTTCAGAAAGCGCCCCGGTCGTCGCCATCTACCGAATCGGCGCCCAACAACGACGCGAACGCATCACTCATTCAGGAACGCGGTTGGGCAACGATTGCTACGAATACTGGAGCGGCCGAGACTCCATTGAATGGGATACCACCGACGGTGAAGCCTATGAGATCCAAATGGACGGATATCCTGAACTCCCCTTGGAGGCGAACCATCGGTTGCAACTGACGTTCAAGGCGGCACCCGCGAACGACGACTTGATCAATGCCCAAGTTCTGCCGGGCCCCGACCTGCGGCTCGTCGTCAACAATTTCGCGGCGACATTGAATCCGTTGGATCCGCCGATTGCTGGAGCGACGGGCGAAGGGTCCGTTTGGTACAAATGGAATTCACCCAGCCCTGGGGTCGTCCAAGTTGGGACTCCGGAGCCCATCCGTTACGCGGAGCCCTCGTTCGAGATTCTGCCCCTGGGCGGTACATATAGTTACGGTTCCGTCTCGACTTCGTCCGACTTGCCATCATGTCGAGAACCGTTTGTCGACCTTGATCCGTTGCCGGAGTTCGCGCCGTTGTTCGGCTTGTTTCAGCGCGTGGGAGGATCGGGCGGTCGGCCGATCGTTGAAGCAGGTCCGTCAGGCACCAACGCCACGATCGGCTGGGTAACCACCGGAGAGGCGTACGTGCAGCTCGACGGAATTAAAGGGACTTCGGGGCAAACGAACATGAACTTCTTGTTTACTCCTCCGCCCATCAACGACGAGTTTCAAAATCGAATCGTTCTACCTTCCGGAGCCGTTCGAGTGGGCGGACGCACCTTTGCGGCTACTCCGGAAGCCGGCGACTCTGCCGGTCCGCGCGGTGTGTGGTGGGAATGGACCGCGCCCGGGCCCTGTGTGTTCGTGCTCACGCCCAAGTCGTGGGCCGGACAAACCCTGTTCCGACTCGCCCCGCTGGACATGGTGGTCGATGGCAGGATGCCCCTCGACTCACGTCAATCAGACGGAGCTCCGATCGTCTTCTACGCAGAAGCTGGCCAAACCTTTGCAGTGTACGTTTCCACAACCGATCTTTTCGGCGACAACATCGGATTCACCCTCGACATCGCGGTCGGTCCACCGCTGACCTATCAATTCGAATGGAACCCGGAGGAGGAGCAGTTCTTTTGGGTGCTCCGCTGGCCGTTGTCGGTTGGAATCCCGCAACGGCTCGAGACCTCTACCAATCTCCTCGACTGGTCGTTCCTGGATCCCAGCATCGAACAGGGTGAAGGGTTTGCCTATATTCCGCTGATCGATGCCGAACCGATTCGCTTTTTCCGAGTGAAGATTTTGCCGAATCAATGAGGTTGCGGGCAGATCACGCGTTGTAGGTGCTCGAACTGACTCGGCCACCGGTGCCGGTCCAGTTGGTGTGGAAGAATTGGCCGCGATCACGGTCAACGCGTTCGTAGGTATGGGCGCCAAAGTAATCGCGTTGCGCTTGGAGCAAGTTCGCCGGCAACCGAGGATTGCGGTAACTATCATAGAACGCCAGTGCGGTGCTAAACGCGGGTACGGGAATTCCCTTTTTCACGGCGAGCGCCACGACGTTACGCCAGCCCTTCTGCGATTTCTTAATCTCAGCGCGGAAGTAGTCGTCCAACAGCAGGTTCGTGAGTTTGGGATTTTTGTCGTAGGCTTCTTTGATCTTGCCCAAGAAACGCGACCGAATGATGCAACCGCCCCGCCACATCAGTGCGATGCCCCCATAATTCAGATTCCAACCATACTCCCTAGCGGCCGCGCGCATTAACATATATCCCTGAGTGTAGCTAACCATCTTGGAGGCATAGAGGGCACTCTTGATGTCCCCGATCAGGGCAGCCTGTTTGGCCGGATGTTTGGCTTGCGAGAGCGCAGGGCGCGGACCCTTTAGCTTGCGGGCCGCTTTCACCCGCTCGTCCTTCATCGCGCTAACGCAGCGAGCGAACACCGCTTCGGCGATCAGGGTCACCGGCTGCGCGAGATTTGCCGAATCGATGACCGTCCACTTGCCGGTACCTTTCTGGCCAGCGGCGTCGAGGATCCGATCCACCAACGGCGATCCGTCTTCGTCTTTTTTAGCCAAGATCTGCCCGGTGATCTCCACCAGGAAGCTGTCGAGCTCGCCCGTGTTCCATTCGTTGAACACCGCGGCCATAGCGTCGGCGCTCAAGCCCAATCCATCGCGCATCAGGTGATAGGCCTCGCCGATGAGCTGCATGTCGCCGTACTCGATGCCGTTGTGCACCATCTT